>NZ_JBFRJJ010000023.1:0-84674 GCF_041468785.1 Shewanella sp. 10N.286.52.E4 | reverse complement strand
AGTGCTTTTTTGTTGGGTATATAGTGTGCGAGCTCAGTAAGTACATTAACAAATACTATTCACTATTTAGTCTTAAGCGGTTTGATTGCAGGGATAAGCATCACTGCTAGTACAATGAGATAAATAACAAACGTCACCACCATCCACTGCGCCATACTGACTGACAAAAATGTCCACGGATCATCACTACACATCCCCGTAGGTGAGAAAACCGAAGGAAGCCATTCATCAAGAGGCATCCAAGCTGGAAATTCAGGAAAGAATGAGCAGGTAGAAAAAGGCGAAGGATCAACTTGTAACTCATTTAATTCAAGGGATAACTTAAGTCCCCATGCAGCGCTTACGCCCCAGCCAATTAATCCTATAAAACGCGTTAACCATAACTTAGGTGCTAATGCGCCAAACACGCCAGCAATAATTAACCCAAGTACAGCGACTCGAACATAAATACACATCACACAAGGATCGAGTTCCATGATGTATTGAAAGAATAGGGCAGCAGCTTCAAGCCCAATGGCTGAAAGCAATAAAATAATCCATGCAGCGCGTGAACGCGTAAAATGTTGTAAACCAGTCAAATCAATCTCCTGTCGATTTATGACGATAAAAAAACACCCTCGAATGAGGGTGTTTTCTAAAGCAACGTTAAATCATATCAGTATTAATGTCCAACAGAGCTGCCAAGAACTTCTTTTGCAGAGTGATGGATAATAATTTGATTATCGTAGAAATACTGGGTTGATTCCGTTAAGAGCCCAGATTCAATCATAACAATACCAACGATAGACAATACGATTGTGTATGGTAACGCCATCCATACCATACGACCGTATGACAGTCTCACTAACGGTGCTAGAGCAGATGTTAATAAGAACAAGAATGCAGCCTGGCCGTTTGGCGTTGCAACAGATGGTAGGTTAGTACCTGTGTTAATGGCAACCGCAAGTAAATCAAACTGATCACGAGTAATTTGGCCATTAATCAGCGCAGCTTTTACTTCGTTAATATAGACCGTGCCAACGAATACGTTATCACTCACCATAGACAGTAAGCCGTTTGCGATATAGAAGATCACTAACTGTGCATTACCTTCAAAGCTCAGTGCCCACTGAATCACAGGCGCAAACAAATGTTGGTCAATAATGACGCCGACAACAGCAAAGAATACAGCTAGTAAGGCGGTAAACGGTAGAGCTTCTTCGAAGGCTTTACCTAGCTGATGTTCATCAGTAACCCCATTAAAAGCAGTGGTTAGAATGATGACAGATAAACCAATTAAACCAACTGATGCTAAATGGAATGCAAGACCGATAACTAACCAAACGCCGACAAGTGCTTGAACCAGCAGTTTCATCTTGTCTGCTTTGGTACGGTTTTTATCTTCGTAATCGGAGTAATCGCTTAAAATTTTATGCACGGCATCAGGTAGCTGGGCACCGTAACTGAACCATTTAAACTTTTCGACGATAAAACATGTGGTGATACCGGCAAAAAACACAGGGATTGTCACAGGCGACATACGAATAAAGAATTCACTAAACTGCCAGTGCGCTTGCGCTGCAATGATCAAGTTTTGTGGCTCACCGACCATCGTACACACACCGCCTAATGCAGTACCAACACCGGCATGCATTAATAGGTTACGTAAGAAACCACGAAAAGCTTCTAGCTCTTCGTCATTCAATTGTTCGCGAGTTTCAGAGGTATGGTCATGATCGCTGCTAAAATCTTTACCTGAAGCGACTTTGTGGTATATCGAGTAAAAGCCAATAGCGACAGCGATAATAACTGCAATAACCGTTAGTGCATCTAAGAAAGCGGATAAAAATGCAGACGAGATACAAAACATCAACGAAACAACAATTTTAGAGCGCACCTTTGTGATCATTTTAGTGAACACAAACAGGAGCAATTGCTTCATGAAGTAAATACCGGCGACCATAAAGATCAGTAGTAGTAATACTTCTAGATTTGCTTCAATTTCATGTAAGACTTGTGCAGGCGAAGTCATGCCGATAATGACAGCTTGTATCGCTAACAGGCCACCAGGTTGAAGTGGGTAACACTTTAACGCCATTGCGAGCGTAAAAATAAATTCAATGACAAGTACCCATCCTGCGATGAATGGACTGACAAAGAAAAATAAAAGTGGATTGATTACAAGAAACGATAATATTGCATATTTGTACCATCTTGGCGAATTGCCCAAGAAGTTACTAAATAATGCAGCACCAGGGGTTGACGGCATAATAGCCTCTCCAGTTGTGAATTTGATAAGTGAACTTTTGAGGAAGGAATCTGACAGACAAATCGTAGCCGAAATGAGAGTTTGTAAGATAAAACCGGTTAGATAGTGCTTAAACTATGTTGTTTATTAGCTACTTATCATCAGTTTAATCAAGTTGATACAATTATTTCTTAGCGCTTATTATTTGTATTTTCAAAATTCGTTAGTTGTGCCACTAACTTACATCCATTTTGTTTGGCGCGTAGTTTAGCGCAAACTTTTTATATTGTAATGCGATAAAACTTATCCTTCGACAAAAAGGTAACCAATATAACTATTGGCTCACAAAGTTTTTGCGACTTGTATAATTAATCGCCGTTGGCGCATCTAAATCGATTGTTTAACGACTCACAATGGTGTGAAATGACATGACCTCTGGTATGATCAGTTCATTGGGTAACCACGGGATGTTCAAGTTGACAATTATCAATGCAAAAGGTCCTGCAAGTTTTGCAGAGAAGTATATCGTTCGTTCGATATGGGAAAATAAGTTTCCACCAGGTTCAATTTTGCCTGCAGAACGCGAACTTTCAGAATTAATTGGTGTAACAAGAACCACGTTACGCGAAGTACTACAGCGTTTAGCTCGTGACGGTTGGTTAAAAATACAACACGGCAAACCAACTCAAGTTAATAACTTTTGGGAAACCTCAGGACTTAATATTCTTGAGACAATAGCGGATTTGAATCCAGATGGATTTCCGTTGCTTGTCGATCAGCTATTATCAGCAAGAGCAAATGTTAGCGCGATATATTTTCGCGGTGCGGTGCGCAATAACCCTGAAAAAGCACAAGAAGTATTAGCAAAAATACACCAACTAGAAGACAGTGCTGAAGCTTATGCAGAATATGATTATGAGTTGCATCATGCTTTGGCATTTTCGTCGGGAAATCCACTGTACGTCTTAATTCTTAATGGATTTAAAGGTTTATACAGCCGAGTAGGACGTTATTACTTCTCGAGTCAAGAAGCTCGATCTATCGCATTAGATTTTTATAAAGCATTAGAGAAATTGGCGATTGATGGTAAGTACACTGATGTTCCTGCGTTAATGAAGACGAATGGTATTAATAGCGGCATTATGTGGCAAAAACTGCGTGATGATATGCCTGCTGAAATCGCACAAAATGATAAATAAATGCGAATAATATAGCCGTTACATCTTTGATATTGATACAAAAAACCAACCTAACGGTTGGTTTTTTTATGCTACAAACTTACGTAAGTAAAACAACTACAGAGTGGTCATTTTTCCTTCTTCTTTAGGAGCAGGGCATTGGGCTAGTTTTACGATTTTTCCATTCGCATCAAGCTGCTCAAGGCTAACATCAAATCCCCATAGACGATGTAGATGCTTCAAGACTTGCTCATTACTTTCCCCTAAAGGGATCCGTTTATTAGGCACATAGCGTAATGTTAATGAACGGTCACCATTAATATCTACCCGTTGAACTTGGATGTTGGGCTCAAGATTAGAGAGATTATACTGTTGTGATAGTTTCTCACGGATCAAATGATAACCGCGGTCGTCATGAATGGCAGATACCGACAATCTGTTACAGCTGTCGTCATCGAGAATACTGAATAATTTAAAGTCCCGAATAACTTTTGGTGACAGGTATTGGCTAATGAAACTTTCGTCTTTAAAGTTTTCCATGGCAAAGGTCACCGTGGTAAGCCAATCACTTCCTGCAATATCAGGAAACCACTTTTTATCTTCTTCAGTTGGGTTTTCACAAATGCGTCTAATATCGACAAACATATTAAAACCTAATGCATAGGGATTAATGCCACTGTAATAGGGACTGTTATAGGCTGGTTGCGCGACAACGCCGGTGTGGCTTTGTAAAAACTCTAACATAAACCTATCAGTCACCGTTCCTTCATCGAACATGTGATTGAGTATGGTGTAATGCCAGAATGTGGCCCACCCCTCATTCATCACTTGGGTTTGTTTCTGAGGGTAAAAATATTGCGCCATTTTTCTCACTATGCGGACGATTTCTCGCTGCCATGGCTCTAATAATGGCGCGTTTTTTTCGATGAAATATAAAATATTTTCTTGTGGCTCATCGGGGAAATTAATGCCTTCGTCTTGCTTGTGTTCATCAGGATTCTTAGGAACCGTACGCCATAAATCATTCACTTGGCTTTGTAAGTAACTTTCACGATCTTTTTGGCGCATCTTTTCTTCTTTAAATGACACTTCAGCAGGGCGCTTGTATCTATCAACGCCGTAGTTCATTAATGCATGACAAGAATCGAGAGTTAGTTCAACTTGCTCAACACCAAACCTTAACTCACATTCATGAATATAGTTCTTGGCGAAAACTAAATAGTCGATGATTGAACTGGCGTCAGTCCAAGTTTTAAAGAGGTAATTATTTTTAAAGAAGCTATTATGCCCAAAACTTGCGTGGGCTATCACTAACGCTTGCATTGTGATAGTGTTTTCTTCCATTAAATAGGCGATACATGGATCGGAGTTAATTACGATTTCATAGGCTAAACCCATTTGACCGCGACGATATCCTTGCTCGGTTTCAATGAAACGTTTACCGAAAGACCAATGTGTATAGCCGATAGGCATGCCGATCCCCGCATAAGCATCCATCATCTGCTCAGCTGTAATCACTTCGATTTGATTGGGGTAACTGTCTAGCTTATAAAAAGCTGCGACTTTTTCAATTTCTTCCATGTAGGTTTCAAGTAATGGAAAACTCCAATCAGGACCGTCATCTAGTGGCATTTTTTTATTATCGTCAGCTTCGGTTGAATCAATATTTTCTGCTGTCATTGTGTTCTCCTTAGCTTGGCTGCTTTTTGAATAATTCACGGAACACGGGGTAGATATCATTAACCTCTTTAATATGTTGTACAGCGATATTGCCAAACTGCTCTTGTAAGGCTTCGTATTCTCGCCAAAGGGTTTGATGCGCGCGTCGGGTGATTTCGATATAACTGAAATAACGCGATACCGGTAAGATTTTATCCGCTAATAACTGTCTACACGCTGGGGAGTCATCAGCCCAATTATCGCCATCAGATGCCTGTGCAGCATAGATATTCCACTCTTCGGCGGGGTAGCGTTCCTGTTGAATTTCATGCATTAAATTTAAGGCGCTTGAAACAATGGTACCGCCTGTTTCTTGGGAGTAAAAAAACTCATGTTCGTCGACTTCTTTAGCTTGAGTATGATGACGAATATAAACCACTTCTAAATTCTTATAGGTTTGAGTTAAAAACAAATACAACAGAATGTAGAAACGTTTTGCCATATCTTTAGTGGCTTGATCCATCGAACCTGACACATCCATTAAACAAAACATCACGGCTTGGCTTGATGGCTTTTCACGTTTGGCAAAATTATTAAAGCGTAAATCGAAACTGTCTATAAAAGGCACACTGTCAATTTTTTTCTGTAAATCTTCTATTTGTTGTTTCAAATCCATGATGATTTCAGCTTGCGTACCTGGGGTATTTTCAAGCTCATTTAATGTGGATTTAAGCGCTTTCAGTTGCTTCTTTTTTCCGGCCGTCATGGCGATACGGCGGGCGTGAGACGAGCGAAGCGACCGAACAATATTAATGTTGGCGGGTACACCGACATTAGTAAAACCAGCACGATAGGTTTCAAATTCAACCATTTGCTTCGCATTGGTTTGCTGAAGATCTGGTAGGGCTAAGTCTTCAAATAATAATTCTAAGTATTCATCATTTGAAATTTCAAATAGAAATTCATCTTTGCCTTCACCAGAATTTGAAGCTTCACCTTCACCACTGCCATCACCAGCGCCGCCACCTTTAGGACGTTCAATTTGATCGCCTTGATTAAATTGGTCGTTGCCTGGGTGAACACGCTCACGGATCCCACCTTGTCCTTGGTGAAAAATAGGCTCGCTGATATCCCGAGTGGGGATACTAATTTTTTCGCCTTTGTCGATGTCAGTAACACTTCGGCGGGTAACAGCGTCGCTTACTGACTTTTTAATTTGTTTTTTATAACGTTCAATAAAACGTTGTCTGTTAACCGTGCTTTTGCCCTTTGCATTGAGGCGTCTATCTATAAAATTTGCCATACACAACTCCTAATGGACTTTGACCTATACCGATTTATCGTAATACAGGTCAAAGTGAGCAAGATTTATGACGATTTACGCACTCTCAAGTACCATTCAGACAGTAACCTAACTTGCTTTTGGGTATAGCCTTTTTCCATCATTCGATTGATAAAGTCATCGTGTTTTCGCTGATCATCAGCAGATGTTTTAGCGTTAAATGAAATTACGGGTAGCAAGTCTTCGGTGTTGGAGAACATCTTCTTCTCGATCACAACGCGTAGTTTTTCGTAACTGGTCCATAATGGGTTGTTACCTTCATTATTGGCCCTAGCACGTAATACGAAGTTAACGATTTCATTACGGAAATCCTTGGGATTACTGATCCCCGCAGGTTTTTCAATTTTTTCAAGTTCTGCATTAAGTGCTGATCTATCAAATAATTGTCCTGTTTCAGGGTCACGGAATTCTTGATCTTGGATCCAGAAGTCTGCGTAGGTGACATATCTATCAAAGATATTTTGTCCGTATTCAGAGTAGGACTCTAAGTAAGCTGTTTGAATTTCTTTCCCGATAAATTCAACATATTTAGGGATGAGGTATCCTTTCAGGAATTCTAAATAGCGTTCACTCATTTCACTTGGAAATTGTTCTTGTTCAATTTGTTTTTCTAAGACATAGAATAAATGGACGGGGTTAGCAGCAATCTCTGTGTCATCAAAATTAAATACCCGCGATAAAATCTTAAATGCAAAACGAGTGGATAACCCTTGCATGCCTTCATCTACCCCAGCGTAATCTCGGTACTCTTGGAATGACTTAGCTTTGGGATCAGTATCTTTGAGTGTTTCACCGTTATAAACACGCATTTTTGAATATATTGATGAATTTTCAGGTGCTTTTAAACGTGACAAGATACTAAACTGAGCAAGGGTTTCAAGGGTACCTGGTGCACAAGGCGCCGAAGACAGTTCAGAATTACTTAATAGCTTTTGATATATTTCAATTTCTTCTGATACACGTAAACAATAAGGCACTTTGACGATATACACTCGGTCTAAGAAAGCTTCATTGTTCTTATTATTTCTAAAGGTCGTCCACTCAGACTCATTCGAGTGGGCGAGGATCATGCCATTGTAAGGCAGTGCAGATAACCCTTCTGTGCCGTTGTAGTTACCTTCTTGAGTTGCAGTTAATAGTGGATGAAGCACTTTAATCGGCGCTTTAAACATTTCCACAAACTCCATCACGCCCTGGTTTGCACGACATAACGCCCCAGAGTATGCATAAGCATCTGCGTCATCTTGTGAAAAATGCTCAAGTTGTCGTATATCGACTTTACCTACTAAAGCAGAAATATCTTGGTTATTTTCATCACCAGGCTCAGTTTTCGCAATAGCTGTTTGATCTAAAATTGAGGGGTAGACTTTAACCACTTTGAATTTGCTTATATCACCACCAAATTCATGCAAACGCTTCACGGCCCATGGAGACATGATAGTTTTAATGTAACGAGTTGGAATATTATATTCATTTGTTAATAGCTCACCGTCTTCATCTGCATCGAATAGGCACAGAGGACTATCATTTACAGGGCTACGGACGCCATTAGCAGTTAAGATGAAGATCGGTACTTTTTGCATCAGTGATTTGAGTTTTTCAGCAAGCGAAGACTTACCACCACCTACAGGCCCAAGTAGATACAAGATCTGTTTCGATTCCTCTAAGCCTTGTGCTGAATGTTTGAGATAAGACACAATTTGCTCAATTGATTCTTCCATACCGTAAAAGTCTTTAAAGCTAGGGTAGTGGGTAATAAGACGATTTGAGAAAATACGACTCAACACCGGATCTTTCGAAGTGTCGATGGTTTCAGATTCACCGATGGCCAGTAGCATTCTTTCTGCTGCAGACACATATGCACTTCTATCTTCTTTACAGATTTCGAGAAATTGCTGTAATGAATATTCTTCATCTAGCTTTTGTTCATAACGTTGTTGGTAATGTTCGAATATGCCCATAAGAAACCCCTTGAAACTTAGCTGAAAGAAAGTGATTGATAGCGCATTTTTAATGACTAAAACTGAAAATAATTTCCATCATTTCTTGTGTGTAAAAACCATTTGCTAGGTTAAGTCTAGGTCAGAGGTTTGATATTTGCGAGGTGGGATAAATAAAAACTTCAATAAAAACAAAGATAAACAGTTGCATTTGCAACTATTGCAAAAGTGGAGTTATAAATAAACGAATATTGCGAACAATTTGGAAAGTCAGAAACTATCCCAATTTGAGTAATAAAAAAGGAGCCATAAGGCTCCTTTTATCTCATCTCTTTTGTACCTAAATAGGTAGATTAACCAGCGAAGTTCGCGTTAACGAAATCCCAGTTAACTAATTCCCAGAACGCTGCCATGTAGTTAGGACGAACGTTTCGGTAATCAATGTAATAAGCGTGTTCCCAAACATCAACAGTTAACAATGAAGTCACTGATTCGTCAGTTAAAGGAGTTGCTGCATTGCTTGTGTTCACGATTGAAACTGAACCGTCAGCATTTTTTACTAACCAAGTCCAAGCGCTACCAAAGTTGTTAACTGCAGAATCAGTGAACTTAGCTTTGAATTCTTCAAAAGAGCCGAATGCTGCATTAATTGCATCAGCAATGGCACCAGTAGGCGCGCCGCCAGCATTTGGTGCTAGACAGTTCCAGTAAAAAGTGTGGTTCCAGATTTGAGCTGCGTTGTTGAACATGCCGCCAGTTGAAGTTTTAACAACTTCTTCTAATGTTTTGTTCGCAAATTCAGTACCTTCAACAAGACCATTAAGCTTAACAACGTAAGTGTTGTGATGCTTACCGTAGTGATATTCGATAGTCTCTTCAGAAATGTGTGGTGCTAGTGCGTTCTTAGCATATGGTAATGCTGGTAATTCGAAAGCCATTATTATCTCTCCATGGACATAGGTTATCGTTTTTATGAGTACCACTTAGGCATCATTGCTCTGCCGACATTGTACTTAAAATTTTTGTGATGTGAATCATTGTTTGATGAATAATGTCGATAGACGCAATCTAAAAAAGCTATTTTTATTATAACCCTACAAACTGTGGGATTTTGTTATTGCCCTAGCTCTTGTACAATGGGTGTAGATTATTAAGTTGCACTTAGGAATTACAATGGAAACAGTAGACAAGATCAAACAGCAAATCAGTGAAAACCCTATCATCGTATACATGAAAGGGTCACCAAAGTTACCAAGCTGTGGTTTTTCATCGCAAGTTGCACAAGTCATGATTAACTGTGGTGAGCAGTTTGCATTTGTTGATATTTTACAGCATCCAGATATTCGTGCTGAATTACCAAAATTTGCTAATTGGCCAACTTTCCCACAATTGTGGGTTGAAGGTGAGCTAATTGGCGGTTGTGACATCATCACTGAAATGTACCAAAAAGGTGAGTTACAACCAATTATCAAAGAAACTGCTGATAAGTTTCGTACAGAAGAAGACGCTGAATAAGCTCTTTTTTATCGCCAATGATGATTAGCAACAGAGCCTGATGCTAATACGATTAAAGCGTATTAAAAAGCCCTAACAATTCGTTAGGGCTTTTTTATTGTGTAGAATATTTTTAATTGGATAAATAATTAATGAGCACTTTCCTCAGTGTCTTTAATTGTCTTTGGCAGAATAAGATTCATTAAAATAGCCACTAAACCACATAAACTGATACCAGTTAAACTAAACTCACCAATACCGAACGCCATCCCGCCAATACCAAAGACTAATGTAACCCCAACAATACTTAAATTTCTTGGTTCATTTAAATCGACTTGATTACGGATAAGAGCATTAAGACCTACAGCTGCTATAGAGCCAAACAGTAAGCACATAATGCCACCCATTACAGGTAGGGGAATGGTTTGCATTAACGCGCCTAACTTGCCAATGAAGGCTAGCGTAATGGCTGTTATTGCAGTCCATGTCATTATCCGAGGATCGAAGCTTTTAGTGAGCGTGACAGCGCCAGTAACTTCAGAATATGTCGTATTAGGTGGGCCGCCAAAAGCTGATGCGGCCATCGTTGCTATGCCATCGCCGGTTAAGGTGCGATGTAATCCTGGCTTTTTAAGATAATCTTTACCGGTAACATTGGAAATGGCGAGAAGGTCGCCGATGTGCTCAACTGCTGGCGCAATCGCGACAGGGATCATAAATAATATGGCTTGCCAATGAAATTCAGGTGCGACAAAGTTTGGCACTGCTAACCATGGTGCTTGGTTAACTGCTGTAAAATCAACAATACCGAAAGCCATACTGAGGCCATAGCCAACGAGTATCCCAGCCAGAATCGGCATGACTTTTAAAATACCTTTTGCAAAAACAGCAATTGCTACAGTGGTCGATAAAGACATAATTGCAATAAAGAGCGCGATATTTTGATCGACTAAAACGGCGCTGCCGTCCCCAGTTTTACCCAGTGCCATATTAACTGCCATGGGAGCGAGTCCTAGACCAATAATGATGATGACAGGGCCAACGACTACTGGCGGCAGTAATTTATGGATAAAGCCACTGCCGTTAATTTTAACTAACGCACCCAAAATGACATAAACAAAGCCTGCGACCATTAATCCGCCCATCGTGGCAGGTATTCCCCAAGTTTGCACCCCGTACATAATGGGGGCAATGAAAGCAAAGGATGAAGCCAAAAAAATGGGCACTTGTCTTTTAGTGATAACTTGAAATAACAGTGTGCCAATACCTGCGGTAAACAATGCCACGCTGGTATCTAAACCACTCAGTAAAGGCATCAATACTAATGCACCAAATGCGACAAATAACATTTGCGCACCTTGCAATGGGATGAATAAACGTTTCATGTGTAGATAATTTTCCATTCAGGTATAAATTAAGCTGTAAGATAGGCCAATAATCGTTAAATGTCTGTAATGTAAATCAAGTTTAAGTCTAGATTTAGCATTATTAGTGGCAAATCTTGCTTGAAAATTGGTTAGGCAATGTAATTTTAGAAGCAAAATTAATATGCTACACTTCGATCACTTTCATCTATTGCTGCTTATTTTCTTATGCTAAAAATATTTTTACAAATCATTGTTATGAGTGCGCTATTCAATTTTTATAGCCCTAAAGCGATTTCTGCAGAAATCGGCCTTTTAGATGAGGCTGATATTGTTGTCACGTCAAGAGCACGCTCTGAGCGACAAGCTGCGTTGAAGACTGCTTTGTCTGCGGTATTTGTAAAAAACTCAGGTCTGCCATCTGTATTAGAACACCCGTTGGTTAAAGCACAAATCAATAAGCCTGAAGTACTGCTTACTCAATACGGTTATAGTGAAGTTGATAATGAACTGATATTGAAAGCGAACTTCGATCATAAACGAATTATTTCTACGCTACGTCAAGCTGAACTCCCAGTTTGGGGGCGTCAACGTCCTCTAACTTTATTGTGGCTATCAATTGAAGATGAAGGTGAGCGCAATATTTTATCTGATGCCTCAGAGCTCGATACGCGTTCACAGATTCATTTAGATTCAAGCAACAAAGGTATTCCTGTTATTTTGCCAATAATGGATTTAGATGATGTGATGAAAATAAGCGTATCTGATGTACGAGGCATGTTTACTGACGTGGTTGCAGAAGCATCTACTCGTTACCGCGCCGATTACTTTGCTGTTGCTGACATGGATAAAGTGGGCGGTTTTGTGCGTTTTCAAGTGTCACTATTTGATAAAAGTAATAAAGGTGGATTAATGCAGCCTTTGATTCATCAACAAGCTGAAGTGTTGGATTACCAACAAGCTACCGAACAGATTTTAAGCACCTTAGCTGAATACTTTGTGAGCCAATATGCTTTTGCGGACAGCGGCAATAGTGCAGAGACCTTGCTGTCTCTAGCAGGTGTACAGAGCATGGCTCAATTAGTTGAAATTGAAGCTTACTTAAATCAGTTGAGTGCAATTAAAACAGTCAGTTTAAGTCAGTTTAAAGCTAATACGGTAACCTATAAACTTGAGTTATTTGGTGATGCTGACGATTTACAAAAACTTTTGAACATCAACAAGCGTTTAACTGAAAATACTTTTGTCGAACCAGTTATTGAACAAGAATCAACGGAAGTTTCACCAGAACAGGTTACCACGCTCTACTACCAGTGGCATTAGTCGCTAGTTTTCTAGCCAATAGATACGTGATCACGATCTAACTGATCACAGTTGAATGAGTTAGACTAGTTAAACAACAGCAGACACTAAAACGATTGTGTTATACTAACTGTCGCTTGTTTACATTATTAGAGAATTTTTGAGTGACCCAAAACTCACCAAAACAATTATCATTACCCGTATACTTACCTGACGATGAGACTTTTCAAAGTTATTACCCAGCCATGGGTAACGATGAGTTGATTCAAAAGCTTCAAGCTGCTGCAGAAGGTAGCTTAGCGTCAAGTTTATACTTATTTGGCCCTGAAAAATCTGGCCGAACGCATTTAATGCATGCTGCTTGTGCTCATGCCAATGATCTCGATCGTCGTACCTTATATATTCCCCTAGGGATCCATGCCAGCATTTCTCCTGCTCTTTTTGAAGGTGTTGAGTCACTACAATTAATTTGTATTGATGATATTGATGCTATTGCTGGTCATCCTATTTGGGAAGAAGCATTGTTTCATCTATATAACAGAGTGACTGAACAAGAAGATTGTCGTCTTATTGTCAGTGGTAGTTCGTCGCCAACGGAAGCGGGTTTTGCCTTACCTGATTTAATCTCTCGTATGCAGTGGGGGTTAATTTATCAGCTACAACCTATGGCGGATGAAGAAAAGTTAGTGGCTCTGCAGCGAAGAGCTGCAATGCGTGGCTTACAATTATCTGATGAAGTAGGGCGCTTTTTATTAACTAGAATGGCACGTGATTTACGCACATTGTTTGATGTGCTTGATAAACTGGATAAAGCATCAATGGTGCACCAAAGAAAGTTAACGATTCCTTTTATTAAAGAGATGTTGAGATTGTAAATCGTTCTTTTTGAATTTTGTCAGTTAAATAAAAAGCCACCTTATCGGTGGCTTTTATGATCTCATGTACCTGACGAGTATCTCGCTTATCGTTTAGGGATTGGCATATCTCTGTGTTCACGACCTATTAGAACAGGGCGTCTTTCAACGCTTGTCTCTGAGCTACTTAAACTACTGACTTTAGACAGTGATTGAGCAATGCTAGGACTAATGTCAATATTTTCAAACCAATCTCGTCCAGGCGTCATATTAATAGGTTCAGGTAAACCATTTAATAAAGTCTTACCGTCTATTTCTGGCATGATTTCATCAATGACGAATGCAGCTCTATCGAGTAACTCAGCAGAGCCCACACGACCTCGCTGCCCCCAGTCAACTATAAGATTAGTTGGATCGGTAACAGCTACGTCGCGTTGTATTTGATAACGATGACTCATAAATGACTCTTCAAATAACATGGCAGCATCTTCACGAGTAGAAGAGTAGGCATAAAAATCATTCGCATGATCAGATAAGAAAAAGCTGGTGACATCATCCGGCATATAGGCTTTTTGTGTCTCATTCGCTGTTTCACCTAAAAAGCTAACACCAGCTAAACCAAACATTTCACTACTGGTTAGCGGATCTACATTTTGAAGTTGATCAGAAATAAGGCCATTGCTGTCTGTACGACGGTAAAAGTCGTCTATTAATGTTGGCCCAGTTAACGTGCTATGAATCGAGCGCGGGAAAAAGTCATTTGCATGGGCTAATTCATGATAAAGCAAGCTGGCTAAACTAGGAGTGATATCTGCCAAGGTTCTTGTTGTTCTTTCTGTTTTTGCAATACGGCCATAGGCATAATCATTATCTTTTACATAGCGCCATGGCATGATGAACTGTAAATCATTACCGAAGTCACTGCGATAATCTGGCGCTTCATTGATACTGTCTCGCTGCTCTGGCGTGAACCACAAGTATTCAGGATCGAGATAAATAGCACCCGTCGCGACCCAGTAAAAAGAAGGTCTCACATCGTAGCTGATGACAACTGCCGTGACAGATTGCAGTAGCTTAATAAAGTCGCTATTGGGATCAGATTGCTTTAGGAAGGTTTCAAAATTCTCTCCCATCCAGTCATGAGATACCACAACACGCTCCATCACAGATTCAATATTCTCTGAATTGGAGACTTGGCCAATTAATGGTAAATCAGCAATATCACAAGTTTGGTTAAGTTGGTTTGAATATACGCAATCTGAAGCATTAGCAGAATAAATAGAAGCAGAATTATAGGAATAGGTTCGTGCGACGGGTTGATCAAAGTAAGGTGATGTGATTGCAGATTCATTGGTGACTAACACAAACACTTCATCGGAAAGTGTTTCACCAGCAAACTGGCCAGTGGCCTTTAAACCGATGACACTGTCTGAACTCACTGACGGGGCGGTAAATAAGGGGCGTTCAGGATCGGTTAAATCTAATTCAACGGCTTGGTTAGAAAAGTAACACCACTCTATCTCATCAACAATTTGCTCATTGATACGAGCTACCCTGAGGCTGACCCCATTACCTTGGACAACTTGGTGGTCACTGTTGATATTTAATTGGTTAATTGCACTGCCTGCTGTAATTGAGACAGTTTCGCTGAGGTCTATTTGTGGGCCTGACACATTAGCAGTAAAACTGTAGTTGCCAGAACTCGGAATAATAAATGATAAAACAGGACTATTTTCTGAACTCAGCGAGACGTCAGGGCCTGATGTTTGTTGCCATTGATAGGTAAGACCAGCTGAATCGCGATTGTTAATATTTGCAATTACTGTGGCAGATTGCCCCGCAGAATAACTTTGCTCAATATTGAAGTTTAAATCAGACGTTGTGTCGACTATTGTCAGGCCAGAACTAGTGTCACAAGTATTAATTGGTAAAGCATTATCTGGTGTAGTTTGACCATCACTGGACGAGTCACTTGAGCTGCCGCCACAGGCACTTAACATTACAGTTGCAATCACTAAACTGCTCATTGCAAATTTTTTTGTGGCCCCTTGATAAGGTTTTTGAATCGCGGCCTCAGCTGAAATACGCTTGTTAAACAAAGTCTTCATACACAATCTCCGTTGCTTAGCACTATACTCAATCAAATGACTGACATTTCACTATAACATGTGAATACTTGTACAAAAAGAATGAATTAACGACCCGTTAACAGCAATGTGGTAATGATTTTACACCAGATAAAATGAAAAAAGCGCCATCAGGCGCTTTTTAGTGCTGTATTAATGAGACTAATCTGTTTTAGATTTCTTTTTTAAACCTAAGCCCAGTTCTCTACCGCGCATACGTGCGTAATATGGAAATCCTATTAACAAGGCACTGATTAACACTGATTCTATTAATGCAAAATAAAGGGCGTCTTCAGTGATATACACTAAGGTTAAGCCATGTAATAAATATAAACACAGAATAAAACTGGCCCAAGCATAGGTGTAAGGATTACCCGTTAATATGCCTTTGATAGGTAATAATAATGGGACGATCCACAGTAGACTAAATGCCATTGAGTATTCGCCGGTAAAGCCTTGTTGGATAAACCATCCAGAAAGCAACATGAGTAATGCAACATAACCTACTCGGCATAACTGAAACAAAGTGTGTGTTGTCATTTTAGGGCTCATAAAATCGCTAAGACGTTTTCTGGAGGACGACCGATAGCCGCTTTGTTGTTAGCTAGCGCAATGGGTCTTTCAATTAGCTTTGGCGTAGTAATCATCGCTTGGACTAACTGAGCATCTGTTAATGACTCGTCTGCTAAGTTCTGTTCTTTGTATTCTGTTTCTTTAGTGCGCATTAGCTCTCGTGGCGAGATAGCTAATAAGCTTAAAATCTGGTTAATGTCTTCAGCAGTAGGCACCGTCTTCAAGTATTCAACAATGGTAACCTTGGCATGGTTTTCTTCGAGTAATGCCAGTGTTTGACGGCTTTTTGAGCAGCGAGGGTTATGGTAAAGCGTTACGTTTGTCATAGGATCACTTCTTGTCTTTATTTTGGCGACAGTTTATCAAACTTTGAATCAGATGGTTAGCCACATCAGGGGGATGTGGCTAATTTGAGATTGAATAAGCTGAGCTGTTATTTTAATGCGTCTAAAGAGCGCTTAGCTTGTCTAAATTGACGTATACGCGCTTCAATTCGGGCAATTTGTAACGTTTGGCCTTCAGAGTGGCGGTAAGCATAATTGAGTTGATCAATTGCACCATCATAATTTGCTGCAAGTGCCATAGCTTCTGCATTACTGTAATGCTCAAGCGCCTTATTACCCAGTTTACGGTAAGCTTGAGTCATAATTTGATAAGGTAATACGTTCTGTTTATCTAAGAAAATTAAATCTTCTAATAACGGAATGGCATTGCGCGGCTGGTCTGCTTCAACATAGATATTGGCTAAGTTAGCCGCAATCACTAATGACGTTGGTTTTAATCGATGATGATGTTTTAACAGCTCGATAGCTGCATCGTAATCGTCTTTTTGCGCCAGTAAATCTGTTTTAGTATCGATAAAAAACAGATTATTTGGGTCGCCTGCTAATAACTCATCAATAATCTTTTCAGATTCTTCAAACTTCTTGGTTCTGAATAAAGCTAA
This sequence comes from Shewanella sp. 10N.286.52.E4, assembly GCF_041468785.1. Classification (NCBI taxonomy): domain Bacteria; kingdom Pseudomonadati; phylum Pseudomonadota; class Gammaproteobacteria; order Alteromonadales; family Shewanellaceae; genus Shewanella; species Shewanella sp. 10N.286.52.E4. The sequence goes on along the minus strand of NZ_JBFRJJ010000023.1, from coordinate 67,669 downwards.
AGCTTTGCCGTACAATGCAGCACTTTTAAAGGTATAGCTTTTTTTGTTTAGTTGTTTGTCAAACAAAGAAATCGCAGCCTGATCGCTATAACTTGAAAATCTAATTTGAATACGGGCTTTAGCTAACTGGTAATTAAGTTGATCAGGTATATAACGATTAGGATATTGTGTGGCGCGGTTTCTTGCATCAGTAATACGCGACTCAGGTAATGGGTGAGTCAGTAGCATTTGTGGCGGTGTAGTAGTAAAACGGTATCGAATGGCTAATTTTTGGAAAAAGTCAGATGCACCATTTGGATCAAACCCTGCATCAGCTAGGATTTGCATACCAATTCTATCTGCTTCACGTTCATGCAAACGGGTGAAGTTGATTCTCGCTTGGGTTGACAAAGCTTGAGTCGTTGCAAGCGCAGCCATACCGGCTTGTGGCGCGGCAATGGTCAACAAAATAGCACCTAGCATACCAACGATAGTTGCTGTTGAACTCTTATCTTGTGCTTCTAGTGAGCGCGCTAAATGTCGTTGAGTAACGTGAGTAATTTCGTGGGCAAGCACTGATGCGAGTTCACTTTCAGTATCAGCGTGCAGAAATAACCCTGTATGAACGCCGACATGGCCACCGAAGAAGGCAAATGCGTTAATTTCATCATTTCTTAATAGAAAGAAATAGAAGGGGGTTTTAACCCCTGTGGCATGAGCTACCAATTTGTTACCTAATTCAGATAAGTATTGATTCAATACAGGGTCGCTTATAACCGGCGCAGATGAACGAATGACCCGCATGTAAGCATCGCCGTACACCATTTCTTTTTCAAGACTAAAAGTGTTAACAGCAGCCGTACCGAGGTCTGGAAGGTCATTATTCGCGAAGCTTTTAGCAACACCAGCCGTGAGTAATAAACTAACCGCTGTGGTTACGACGCCTTTAGAAAACTGAGAAAACGATAATTTGCGCAAATGAAACCTTTATTATAATTATTTCAATAGGGTGGCGAGCAAAGTTAAAGCAACACTATAACGGTATCGCTTGTGGTTTATTGTCCTTGCTAGGATAATAGCCATAGAATGTGTAAAGCAAGTTCATAATGAAATTTATTGATTTAACTGCTCATCAATGTCCCTATCCCTTGGTGCAAACTAAATTAGCATTAAAAAAGATGCAACCAGGTGAAACGTTGGCAATTAGTATCTCTGACTCCGGTTCACGTCGAGATGTTCCGCTATTTTTAAAAAAATTTGGTTATCAAGTTCAAATAACTGAGGATAATGACAATTCAATGTCATTGGCCATCACAAAGCTTAACAATATATAAGTATAATTATATCTATCTACTGAGGTAGAATCCGATAATAACAACCACAACTGTGATTTCTTTTTAGGTAACACAATGCTCTCATTTTTAAGCGATTGGTATAAAGCCAGATTCAGTGATCCCCACGCGATTACATTATTGTTTATTTTACTTGGGATTGGATTATTACTGTATTTTGCTGGCGGTTTGTTAGCGCCTTTATTAGTGGCGTTAGTTTTAGCGTTTTTACTAGAATGGCCTGTAGCGCAAATCGCGCGTTTTGGTATTAACCGAACTTTAGGTGCATCGTTAATATTAGTCTTGTTTATTGGTCTGATGGTGTTAGTTGCTTTTGGACTCGTTCCCAGCCTTTGGCGACAGGGAATTGCTTTAGCGACAGATTTACCGCAAATGATTGATACAGGTATGCAATCGCTAGTATCTTTTAGTGAAAACTATCCGCAATACATTAGTATCGAACAAATTGATGCCATGGTTGTTGAACTTAAAAAACTGGTCGACACTCAGCATCTTTTAGATATCGGTAAGCAATTATTAGGCTTTTCTGCATCATTACTCGTGTTAATGGTTTACGTGATTTTAGTGCCTTTATTGGTGTTTTTTTTCTTAAAGGATAAAGAGCAATTGATTAAGAGCAGTAAACGTTTCTTTCCTAACAACCGCGACTTAGCAAGAAAAGTTTGGTTTGAAATGGACCAGCAAATCTTCAATTATATTCGTGGAAAAGTCATTGAAATTGTCATTGTAGGTACAGTCAGCTACATCTTTTTTGCGTTAATGGGATTAAGGTACTCTGCGCTACTTGGCGTGCTAACAGGGCTTTCAGTACTTATTCCTTATGTAGGTGCAACATTAGCGACTTTACCTATTGCGCTGGTGGCCTTTGTGCAATGGGGAGTCAGCCCTGAGTTTGGCTATGTGATGATTGGTTATGGTGTCATTCAGGCATTAGACGGCAACGTGTTGGTGCCAATTCTATTTTCTGATGCTGTAGATTTACATCCAGTGTTAATCATTGCCGCAGTACTGGTATTTGGTGGCCTGTGGGGCGTATGGGGAGTCTTTTTTGCAATCCCACTGGCGTCATTAGTCAAAGCTGTGATTAACGCTTGGCCTGATAGTCACTCCCCCTTTGTAGCTAAGTCAGATGAGTCTGCAGAATCTAAATAATAATATTGAATAATCTTATTAAATAAATGTAGAGGTTTGATTTACTGCAAAAACCCATACGAGATAAAACTAAAAAAAAGAGACTCAATTGAGTCTCTTTTTTATTGCCAATATTATGATTTACTTGTCTTTTAAATCACTGTTATCTGATGTTTTCTCTGTGGTATGTTTATCGCTGGTAGCGTTATTTTTATCGTCAGGTTTTTTAGGATCGCCAAATTGAGGCATTTTAAATTTAGCGCTATATTTTAATACCGCTAAATTACTGGCAATGATGCCAACAACTAAGATAATAATAATCCATACTTCTATACCTGATAAATCCATGTCTACCTCAATAAATTACCAACAAGTTTAATCAACAGCTAAACGTTGCTCACATTTTCGAATATCTTCAGGTGTATCAACTTCTGGTGAATCAAAAGCACTGATAGCAACTTTAATTTTATGACCGTATTCTAGTGCACGCAGCTGTTCTAACTTTTCTAAATCTTCTAAACGACCCAAAGGTAACTTAGCAAAAGCATTGACGAAACGACGAGTATAAGCATAAACGCCAAGGTGCTTATAAACTGGGAAGTCATCCGTATCACGACCGAATGGAATACACGAGCGTGAAAAATACAATGCATTAAACTCATTATCGAAAACCATCTTAACGTGCAGAGGATCGTCACGTTCTTGCTTATCAATGATTTCAAAGCCTAAAGTTGCCATTTCAAACTCACCTGGGTGACGCTCAAAAAGACTGATAATTTGTTCAATTGAAATAGGGTCAATAAGTGGCTGATCACCTTGAAGGTTTATCACCAAATCATCATCTGCTAAACCAAGTTGGCTAATCGCATCGTTTATTCGATCGGTACCAGAGGCCGCGTCAGGGCTCGTCATGACAACTTGACCACCAAATGACTCTACCGCTTCTTTAATTCGCTCATCATCTGTAGCAACATAAATATTATCTAATCCTTTAGCTAATGAAGCACGTTCGAAAACGTGTTGGATCATTGGCTTACCATTAATAGGTGCTAGGGGTTTGCCAGGAAAGCGGCTAGAACCATATCTAGCAGGGATTAAAAGAGTAACTTTCATCAATAAACCTACTTATCTTAAAACGATAAACAAAAGGGCTCTAAAGAGCCCTTAAAGATAGCTTTTAGGGCTAAATTATATGCGACGGAATAACTTAGTTAGCATTTCATCGGTAACTTTTTCTTCCCAGCCTGCGCCGTAAACATTATCCCATAATGGGCCCATGCTCTTGGTCACAGCAACCATCTTAGCAATAGTTTCATCTGGTAAATCTTTACAGATGTTTTTTGGCAACGTGATGTTATGAACTTCCATCATTTTACGGAATTCTTTAACGCCTTCAGGGTAAAACTCTTCAAGTACGTCAAATGCCAAACAGTTGCCGATACCGTGATGGTAACCCAACACGTAACCTAAACCATATGATACAGCGTGACAGGCACCTACTTGGCTGTAAGCGATACTCATGCCGCCCATGTATGATGCCATCATTAGCTTGTCATCTTTTTCTTCGTGATTATCAACGAAGACTTCACGACATAAATCCATAGACTTTTCAGCAAATGCTTTAGCAAATTCGTTTAGGTATGTACCTTCTAATGACTCAACACAGTGGATGTAACAATCCATACCTGTGTAGAACCACTGATCAGTCGGTACGCCAGCAATGAGCTCTGAATCCATGATAATTTGGTCAAATACAGTGTAATCTGAATTCAAACCAAGCTTACGAACAGGACCACAAAGTACAGCGGTGCGAGACGCTTCAGCACCTGTACCTGAAACTGTAGGGATACCAATATGGTGTACAGCAGGGTTCTTAATCAGATCCCAACCTTGGTATTCAGAACTGCCACCTTCATTAGTCAGCATTAGCGATACCGCTTTAGCTAAATCAAGGGTAGAACCACCACCAAGACCGATTACACTTACAGGAAGTTTAGTATTAAATGCTTGAACTTGTTCAGTTAGGGCATCAACTTGCTTCGTTGTAGGTTCATCATCAACATTGACGTAGATTAATAAATCATGGGCTTTAGCAGGTACACGACCAGCTAAAGGCTTATCTTGGTGTACGTCATCAACTAGAAATACGACGAAGTCATTTTCAACTTGGCGTTCTTCAGCTAGTACGTCATCTAATTGTGCAAATGATCCGCGACCAAAAATCATTTTTGGTACACATTTGAAATTTTTGAAACTCATTACAACTTCTCCGTTGAGATTAGTACTGTAAAAAGTACTATCGCGTCAATGTGATAAATGGCGCGATAGAAATAATCGGGTTAATTAAGCAAAAGCACGTTTGATGTTTTCAATACGCTGCGCTATTTCTTCTTCTGTCCAAGACAGTTTGATTAACATTGAAATAGTGCGGCTCATAATGGCATCAGACTTAGGTGTTTCAACCTTAGTGTAATCTGGACGATCTTGAATTAATGTGATCGGCAATGCAGCAGGAGACTTAAGCTCTTGGATATGCTTCCAGTTATTCAGGTAATGCCAGTTGTTAACATACCAGTAAAAACAACCATCTACGCCGTTTTCAGCTAATTTTTTGTTTATTTCTACTGTGCGTTCTTCAGTCGGCATTAAGAACGTTAAGAAACCAGCTGAATCACCCTCTGGATCAGGGATTTCACGGAAAGTTACTTCTGGGATATCTGCCATAGCATCTTTGATCAGCTTTTTATTGGTACGCTGAATATCAATGATTTTGTCTAGCTTACGTAATTGAGCAAGACCCATTGCTGAGTTCATTTCAGAAATACGGAAGTTTAGCCCCATAATAGGGTGGCCTTCAGCGCCGCGGTCATTACCTACATGGTCATGGCCGTGATCTGAGAACATATGCGCGTGGTTATAAATGGTTTCGTTGTTAGTCATGATCGCGCCGCCTTCACCACAAGTGATGGTTTTAACAGAATCAAATGAGTAACAACCAACGTCACCAATAGTACCTAGTGCTTGACCTTTATAGCTGCCACCAATTGCTTGGCAAGCATCTTCTAAGATCACTAAGTTGTGCTTTTTACATACCGCTAAAATTTCATCCATTTTAGCCATAGAACCACACATGTGAACAAGATTAATTGCTTTCGTGCGTGGAGTAATTGCAGCTTCAATACCTTCTGGAGATAAACAAAGTGTTTCATCAATCTCAGCAAAAATTGGCACAGCGCCGGCCATAAATACGGCTTCTACAGACGCAACAAAGGTAAACGGAGGAACGATAACTTCATCACCAGCGCCGATACCAGCTGCAGCCATAGCTGTTTGTAATGCAGCGGTGCCACTAGAAACAAGATGTGCATGCTTAGCATTCATCTTTTCGCAAAGAAGGGCTTCCATCTCACGAGTCTTCCAACGATCATTACGCATGTGATCGAAGTTATAACGAAAGGTAAAACCATTTTCCATCACATCAGCGACTTCTTGCTTTTCCTCTGGACCAAATAATTCAAAACCTGGCATGGAAATTATCTCCTAAAAAATGCAGTGCGCGAGGTCGCGCTAAATAAACCCGAAGATTATAACTGGGTTAGGGCGTTAATTGCATTAACTATATGACCTTTCGCTGTGATTGTATGGTCGTTACAGTGCTTTATATTCATTAATCGCTAATTTTTATGTAAAGCAGACTAAACAAAGCGCTATAACTGTTTCTATATATGAGATAAAAACAACAAAACCCACATATAAGGTGGGCTTTGTTATTTGCTTATTTCAGCATGAACGGCTTATTAATTTTAGTTAATAAGCATTATTCTTCTGTATTATTGGCATTATTATTTGCATGTTCGCTGAAGACTGTTACGTCTAGATCGGTTAATAAGCCGTTGTTGATACCGTAAATCCAACCGTGAATTGCAACCTCTTGGCCTCTGTCCCATGCATCTTGCACGATAGAGGTGCTAGTAACATTAGCCACTTGCTCCATGACATTCAGCTCACATAAGCGATCAAACCGCTGTTGTTCATCAAGTTGCTCTAAATCTGAACGGTGGATGCGGTAAATATCTTTTAAATGGCCAAGCCAGTTATCAATAAGACCGAATCGCTCTTTCGTCATCGACGCTTTGACACCACCGCAACCATAGTGGCCAACTACCATAATGTGTTTTACTTTTAATACTTCAACAGCATATTGGATGACCGACAAACAATTTAAATCAGTATGGATAACCATATTGGCAATATTGCGATGAACAAACACTTCACCTGGCATTAAATCAATTATCTGATTAGATGGTACGCGGCTGTCAGAGCAACCAATCCACAAATATTCAGGATTCTGTTGTTCTGCCAGTTGCTTGAAGAAATCAGGGTCTTCTTCGTTTATACGCTCAGCCCAGCGGCGATTGTTATCAAAAAGAGGCTTAAGTAATTTCATTTATTGTTATAGACCCAAATAAAAGTGAAAGATGTAGAGTGTATTCTGAACAGTTATTTAGCTGATGTTCATCATTTTCAAGAGTATATCAGCAAATTTGATTATGCTGGTCTATCCATTTAATTTATAAAATTGAAATCATTTCACCCTTAACGGAGAAATGATTCCAAGGTTTGATTCACTTTTTCTGCTTGTTCAATATTTGAAAAGTGACCGCTATTAGCAATTTGAAGCAAGCGGCTTCCTGTAATGCAGTCTTGCATTAAATAAGCCTCTAGCATTGTGCGTAATTGGTTTTGCTCTCCAATCATAATCAAACAAGGCAGTGAGAATTGCTCTACTAATTCAAGGGTGTCACGCTTATAAAAAGCCAGCGGACTGAATAAGGCGAGTTGCTCTATTTGTGTGGGCGACAAATGAATTAACTTGCTAATGAAAGCTGATTTAGCCGTTGATGTTTGTGAATTAACAAAGAACATATCAGCAATGGTGTTTGCTAGTTGCTCATGACATTGCTTCTGTTCACTGATTTGATCGACCCATGCTTGGTATTTTGCGCAATTCACTTGCGGTTCAAAGCCAATAAAACTATTCGCCATGACTAGTTTTGATATCTGAGCAGGCTTTGCAAGTACCATTTCAGCAGCAATCGCGCTACCCGTTCCATTACCAATCACACAACATTGATGCACATTTAAATAATCAAGTAATGATAAACAATGTTCAGCGATCGTAATAAGAGATGTTGTACCCGTTGGCATTGAATCTGACTGTCCATGGCTCCACAAATCAACACTAATACAGCGATAGTTTTCAGAAAGTTGAGCGATCTGTGGTTGCCACATCGTGTTGTCAGCTAAAAAACCATGTACAAAAAATAGAACAGGTCCTTGTCCTACATCAGTGAAATGAAGACGTTGATTGTTGATGCTAAAGCTGTTTGATTTTGGTTGAGTCATGGAGGTCTCTAAAACATTAAAATTAAAAAATCGTAAAACTGATTGAGTCAAAGTGCTTATGATAAATAACCGTTATTACTTTGAATACGAGTCTACTATCTATTACAGATTAGGTTTCTCTAGAAGGTTATTTGAGTACTTGTTACTTGTTACTTGTTACTTGATTTGGGCACGCTTGCGACATAAAAAACATAATGCTCGACTAATTTGTCGAGTTGTTTAAGTAGGGCTGATTGTAAAGTGATTTCAGCCTGTGACAAGAGAAGTCTTAATGATTCGGCTCGATATTGTGATAAAAACAACGAAGACTCAGGATAGTAACTGATATGCCAAGCCTCAGGGCTAACACCACTTTGGTCAGGCTGATAAGGTAAGTAGAAACCGAAGCGGGCAGCGTTATCGACTAACCACTGGGCTAATAAGGCGCATGGGCCATTGTCTATGTACTCTGCAGTGACTAATTTTAGCTCTGCTTTACTGATGTTATTGGCATCAAATACATCGATATCAGTTCCCCAATGATGCCGTGATGCACCTGGAAGAGCAGACCAACATAATATTGCATCCACTAATTGCTCATCGGTTAAATTGGCAGAGTCTACAGGGCTATTATTGATATCAAGTAACGGCCGCTTTCCTTGTGCCTTACCATCCCAAATAGCCATTTGACGTTCAAAGTTACGATAAGCAGAACAAATTTGAATATTAATACCGTCACTTTGCGCTTGTTGCTGCATTTTTTTAAACGCAGTAGCAGTCGCTGAGGTCAGTAAAAACTGTTCAAATTGAACAAGGTGTGTCTCATCCAACCCATAAAGGGCTGGATGAGCTATTTCAGTCAGTTGAGCCTTAGATAATTGCTCTATTTGACGAGTTACTCGCAAAGTAGCTTTTCCAATATAGATTCATAGCATAAGGCTAGAATTTCTAAATCAGAGATTTTCACACATTCATTTATTTTATGAATAGTGGCATTGACTGGGCCAAGCTCAATCACTTGTGCACCGGTTGGCGCGATAAAACGTCCATCAGATGTGCCACCTGAAGTTTGCGGGTCAGTTTCATATCCGGTGACATCTAAAATAGCGGCTTTAGTCGCCTCTAATAAAGGCCCATCTCCAGTTAGAAACGGCAAGCCATTAAACACCCAATCAATATCATAATCTAAACCATGGGCATCAAGAATATTAAGGACGCGTTTTATTAGCTCATCTGCAGTCACTTCAGTTGAATATCTGAAGTTAAACATCACCTGCAAATCACCAGGGATTACATTTGATGCGCCAGTACCGCCATTGATGTTAGCGATTTGAAAGCTGGTTGGTGGAAAAAACTCGTTACCATTATCCCAATGCATTTGAGCAAGCTCTGCTAAAGCAGGAGAGGCTTTGTGGATAGGGTTATCAGCTAAGTGTGGATAGGCAACATGGCCTTGGATCCCTTTAACCGTTAAATTCCCTGTTAAACTACCACGTCGGCCATTTTTAACCACATCACCCAGTTTATGAGTTGATGAAGGCTCACCGACTAATGACCAAGTGATTTTTTCATTACGGGCCTCGAGTGTGTCAATGACTCGCGTTGTACCATTAATAAATGGTCCTTCTTCATCACTGGTGATAAGAAATGCAATTGAGCCTTTATGGTCTGGATGCTTAGCTACAAAGCGTTCAGTGGCAACGACCATCGCCGCTAAAGAACCTTTCATATCAGCTGCACCGCGACCATGAATATAATCATCTATGACGGTAGGTTCAAATGGCGGAGTATGCCACTTGCTTAAATCGCCCGTTGGCACAACATCGGTGTGGCCAGCAAAACAAAATACTGGGCTTTCAGTGCCGCGTCTTGCCCACATATTAGTGGTGTCATCAAACACCATAGATTCAATGTTAAACCCTGCGGTTGTCAGTCTGTCAGCCATCAGTTTTTGACAGCCCTCATCAAGTGGAGTGACAGATGGACGAGAGAGTAAATCTTTTGTGAGCGCTAATACTTCTTGTGTCATTACTTAAACCACGCTTGGTAATCGGCAGCTTTAAAGCCAATAAGAATTTGATTGTCTTGAACAAGCACAGGACGTTTGATTAATGTTGGAAACTCCACCATTAATTGCAGTGCTTTTTCTTTGGTAATATCAGCTTTTTGATCATCGGTTAAATTTCTAAAACTGGTGCTGCGTTTGTTAAATAGCAATTCCCAGTCTGCAAGTTCAAACCATTGATTAATGATGTCAGCGTTGATCCCTTGTTCACGAAAATCATGAAATGTGAAAGCTTGCTTATCAGCTTCTAACCATTTACGTGCTTTTCGAACGGTATCGCAGTTTTTAATACCATAAATAACGCTATTACTCATTGTGGTCTTATTTCCTTGGATCTTGTTATTGTGATTTAACCAACTCTGTTTTAATCATTACTTGTTTACAGTTGACTTAAATCCCATTGAAAATTGTAAGGTTTTGCTAAATTTTTTACGCTTATTTTATAAAGCTTTTTACTTATATTGGTTACTTATATTAATAACTTATATTGGTTACTTAACTCTTTGTTAGTTAAAGCTCTACAGTAAAGATGACATCTTTACCTGCAGTGACTTGTCCTTGTGCTTTTACTAGGTATTGCACATCTTCCATATTGGCCAGTACTACAGGGGTCAACAAACTCTCAACTTGATCGGTTAAGTAGTCTAAGTCAAATTGCAAAATTGGATCGCCCACTTTGACTTGCTGTCCTTCTTCGGCCAAACGTTTAAAACCGTTACCACGAAGTTCAACCGTACCCACACCAAAATGAACAAACAGCTCTAGCCCTTGATGAGACTCAATACTGAATGCATGATTGGTTTCAAATATTTTTCCTATGGTGCCATCAATTGGCGCTAAAATCAGCTTGCCTGTTGGGTTGATAGCTAATCCATCACCGACAATCTTTTCTGCGAAAACAACGTCGGGGACTTGTTCAATTTCTACTAGGTCGCCAGAAACAGGAGCATAAATTTCGATACCGCCAGTTAAAGCGGGTTGTCCTGAAATAAGTCGGCGTATACGGCTTAAAAATCCCATGAGATATAGCCTCTTTTTATAATGTTTTTATGGTTTTATTCTAGTGTTGTCTGATTTTTTTATAAACAATAAATATTGAAAAATACTAAATAAAGTCAAATTAACTGAATAACTGGTTTAATTGTTCTATGTGGCTAAAGCCTAAAGCTTGCTGTGCTTGTCGGTAAAATTGCTGATATTGGCCATTACAGATAGTGGCCTTAACGTCTAACAAGCTTGCGGTGTTAACACTTAGCTCATCAATTCCTAGACCGACCAATAAGCTAATTAGTTTCGTATCACTGGCTAATTCCCCACACAAACACACTTTGATTTGATGAATTTTACAGGTATCAACGGCCATCTTTATCAAGCGGATCATTGCAGGAGAGACAGGAGGGTAATCTTTTACAAGTTCAGGATTTCCCCTGTCAGCGGCTAAGGTATATTGAGTTAAGTCATTACTACCAATACTAATAAAGTCTAACTTAGGTAAAAGGTGAGGTAAGTTAAGTACCGCTGCTGGTGTTTCAACCATGATACCAACATTGAGCTCTCCAAAGCCTTTTTCTTCTTCTACAAGTTGTTGCTTACACCAATCAATGAGTTCAAAAGCTTGTTCTAGCTCTTCTATTTGGTTCACCATTGGAAATAATAAACGGATTCGACCATGGTTTGCGGCGCGCAGTACAGCTTTAATTTGTGTGGTAAATAACGTTTGATGTTGAAGGCTGTAGCGGATCCCACGAACGCCCAATGCTGGGTTATCTTCATATTGCTGACTCAAGCAAGGAATTTCTTTATCTGCGCCGATATCAAACGTACGAATAGTGAGGACTTTTCCATTGAGGCTATGTAATGCATCACAATATTGTTGATATTGTTGTTTTTCATTGGGAACAGAATCAACTTGCATCAATAGAAACTCAGTTCTGAACAGTCCAATACCCGCAGCGCCGCTGTGCTCAATTTGGGTAATGTCATTCATGCTACTGACATTGGCAAGTAAACAAACAGGGTGTCCATCACGGGTAACACTGGGTTTATCGACGTATTGCAATAATGCGTCACGTCGTTTTGATTCCTGCTCTGATTTCTGCTGTAGAAGCTGCTGAGTATCAGGCGCTGGATTGATATGCAGCTCACCACTAATCGCATCGAGAATTAACGGGCTACCATCTAGAATATCATGAGTATTGAACTGGCAACTGAGTAAAGCAGGTATGCCTGCCGCTTTGGCTAAAATGGCAGTGTGACTGGTTAATCCACCCGTTTGAAGCACGATACCTTTAATTTTATTTAACGGAATGGTAGCAAATTCAGCAGGTGTAATGTCTTCAGCCAGTAAAATACTGTTGTCGGTAAGCTTTGATACATCCCATTGCAAGGTGCCGTTAACGGCTGACATTAGTCGCTTGCCTAAACAAAGCACGTCATTGCTTCGATTAGCCATGTAAGGATCGTCGAGTTGGGCTAACTCTTCTGCATGCTGTGCAAAAATTCGTTCAACTGAAACGACCGCAGAAAATCTAAAACGGGTAATATAATTTTTGAGCTGCTCAGCTAAATCATCATCTTCGAGCAGCATGATATCAGCATCAATTAAATGAAAATGCTCACTATCGGGTTCTATCTGTGTTTGGCAATGGCTCAAATGACTGGTTAGAAAGCGAATGGCTTTCGTGGCTTTTTCACACTCTTTAGCAATGTCGGCAACAGGAAGTAAACGGTAATCTACCGTTTGGTTATGCAGGTTAATATGAACTGCTTGACCGAATGCAATTCCGGGGGAAACAACAATACCTGTTACTGCCATAAGCCTTCCTGTTAGCTAAGTGTGATAAGTAATTCAGAGACAGTTTCTACTGCTTTTTCAGCCTGTTCTCCGTCAGCAAATACCTTAACAGATTGACCTTGATATAACCCTAATGTTTGTAATTTAAACAAACTTTTGGCACTTGCTTGTTTACCATTACATTCGACAATGACGTCGCAGTCAAAGTTTTTTGCGGCTTTGACTAATAAAGCTGCTGGGCGGGTGTGGATTCCGTGGGGTGCAATAATGGTAACGGTTTTTTCGTACATCTAAGCTAACTCGTTCATAAATAATAGTCAGAATAATACCGTAAACCATGGATTGCTAACAGTGAGTTTATGTTATTACTGAGCTTTGGAAGTTAAATATGATTCATCTAGCGAAGAAGTATGCGTGAGCAAAATCACTCACGCATAAAAGCTGAACAAAATTAGAGAGGTAAGATTAGTTAGTTTTGAATTGGCTTAAATTTTCAGTAACGCTCTGGCTAATGGTTTGTAGTGATTGCGCTGCTTCAGAGTTCGTTTCGTTAGTTCTGACTGCAATTTCAGTTAATTCAGAAATAGTGTTGATATTGCGGTTTATTTCTTCGGTAACTTGAGACTGTTCTTCTGTTGCACTTGCCAGTTGGGTATTCATGTCACTGATATTAGCAATGACGGCTAAAATTTCAGTCATCGCTTCTTGTGACCGAATCGCTTTAGTTTGTAACTGAATGGATTGTTCTTGGGTTTCAGTGTTGCTCTTAATCACGAGTTCGACGCCATCGTGAATATTAGTAATGATTTTATTGATCTCATTGGTTGAAGCCTGTGTGCGAGTGGCAAGGGCCCTAACTTCATCAGCAACAACTGCGAACCCGCGGCCATATTCTCCAGCACGTGCCGCTTCAATTGCTGCGTTCAACGCCAGTAAGTTGGTTTGATCAGCAATTCCGCCAATGGTGTCTAAGATTGAACTGATTTCAACTGATGATTTGCCTAAGTCATGGGTGACATTTTCTGCATTTTTTAGCTCAGTGACTAATAAATCCGTTTCGTGTACGGTTTCTTGCATAAAGGCATGTGACTGCTGAGCTTGCTGTTTCACATTGTTGGCGCCATCAGCTGCTTGATAAGTGTTTTGCGCCATATCATGGGTTGTTGCAAGCATTTGGTTTACTGCTGTGGCAACACTTTGGGTTTCACTGTGGATTAATTCTGCGCTTTGATTTGACTCTTCAACGGCGACTAAAAGCTGCTGCGCATCGGTATCAAGTTCTTTTCCCAGTGGTTTTAATTCTGAGACTACAGACGCAATTTTTATGACGAAATCATTGAATGCATCAGCCATTTTAGCTACTTCATCTTTACCGCTATTATCTAAACGCTTTGACAAATCGCCTTCGCCTTTTGCGATGTCTTCCATTGCTGCAATAGCAGCGTTAATCGGCGATGTGATAGAAATATTCAGTAGTACAAAAAAGCCAAAGATAGGAATAGAAATCAGCATCATGATGATCAGATAATTAATCACTACACTGCCCATGCTGTCTATGACATCACTGGAACTGCCATGCGCAATAATAGTCCAACCCCATTCAGGGTAGTATTCCGAACCCGCTAAAATCGTTTCTACACTATTCGTTGATGATAAATTGCCTTGGTATTCAGATTGGCCTTTGGTCATTCTTCTAGCATTACTGACAAGCTCTATCAAAGGCTTCGTTCCGTCAGCAGCAATATAACTGTCAGATGAACGTCCTTCTAACATGGTATTTTCAGGGAAACTGATAATGACGTTATTTTGGTCAACAACAATGTAAGATTCATTCGTGCCATAACGTAAATCTGCTATTACTGATAAGGCTTGTTGTTTTATTTCTTCTGCATCAGTTTGTTGATTACTTTGGCGGGTTAATGCATTGAGAAGGGAAGTCGCGGTGGACACTTGCGCTTCAATTTGAACCTTCTTTTGATTGATGAGGTTGTTGTACTGTTCATTAATAGAAAAACTGGCAAAACATACGGTTCCTATTGCCGCGAGAGCTAACATTATGATGAGACGTTTCAAGATAGTTAATTGTCTGAGGAAGGCGATCATAGGTACTCTTTAAAATTTTTCAGCAATGTATTTTGCAAATATAGACAGTTTTAGTTCTAGAAAGAACATCTTATTAGTAGAAGTGTGATCAGCTGATATAAATTTACAAAATTATACATATAGTGAGTGTTTTCAAGCACTATGACCAACTTTAGAAAAGCTTAACTATCAAACTGTTAATGCGGGGTATGTTATGTGTGTTTTTTATTTTTGCTAATGAGTTGTTTTGGCTTTGATTTATTATTCGATAAGCCTCAGAATGAAGGAAAAGTAAAACTAGGTAATATATTGTTATGAATTCAGTCCAAATTGTTACAACAGATGACATCCTACTCAAGTTATGTCATTCCGTTTCCCACGTTCTTTCAAGCACCAGTGACAGCCAAGTGACCCATGCTGGTATGGTGCAGAATATTACTCGTACTTGTTTAAAGCCGGACTTAGGTTGCTTTTCGATATTTGACGGTGGTTTTTCTGGCTTAGTGGTTATCAATTTTTCAAAAGAAGCCGCCATAGAGATTTATCGCAGATACATGATTAACATGGGAATGCCTGAATCTGAGCTCGCTTTTTCACACACATCTGATGATGTTGGAAACGTGATGGGTGAGTTGATGAATCAAATACTGGGTGATTTCATCAAAACAATTTCAAAAGAATTACAAACATCAATCAGCCAAAGTCAGCCAAAAATGTTAACTATCAATAAAGAGTTAACGATATCGATTGATACTAATTTAGATGAAGCAGTATCAAGAAGAGTGTCATTTAAAACAGCTGATAATCATATATTTTATCTAGAGTTTGCCATGGATAAAACAGAGTTCATTATGCTGAAAGAGTTTGAATTAGATGAAGAATTTGATCCTGATTCATTGATTGAAGCACATGGCAGTAACAATCAATCTAAAACGGCGACTAAAAAAGATGCGCCAGTCATAGTGGCAGACGATGCTGATGATTTATTGAATGAGTTAGGTTTATAAATTAAAACGGTGAAAACTGTCGTTATTTTAGGTATAAACAAGGTGTGAGTACCTAAAATAACTATAAAAAGGCCTGATGCTAATATGACATCTAAAGCTACTTCCATCGACATCGCTTACCGAGCCGGTGTTTCGCAATCGACGGTTTCTCGCGCATTGAGAAATAGTCCCTTAGTTAACCTCGAAACCAGGCAACGAATTCAAGCCATTGCCAAAGAACTCAATTATAAAGTCGATAAAAACGCCAGTAATTTACGGACTCAAAATAGCCACACTTTGGCGTTGTTGATCTGTGAAGACCCCACTAATGATGAATCATTAATTAACCCATTTTTCCTGTCTATGCTTGGCTCGATAACCAGAGCAACCGCTCAGCAGGGTTATGACTTATTGGTTTCTTTTCAGCAACTATCCAGTGATTGGCATGCTGACTATGAGGATAGTAATAAGGCCGATGGCATCATATTACTGGGCTACGGTGACTATGTAGATTATGAACATAAGTTACAAAAATTATTAGAGCAAAATACCCATTTCATCATTTGGGGCGCTGAGCATAACAATAAAGAAGTGCTCTCCATTGGTTGTGACAACCATCAAGGCGGCGTGATAGCCACTGAACATATTATATCGCTTGGATTGAATAAAATTGCTTTTTTAGGCGATGCATCTGAACACAGCCCTGAATTTCGAGACCGCTATTTAGGTCATGCAGAGGTGTTGAAAAAAGTGGGTATTAAACTGAATAAAAAATGTCAGTTTGATGCTATCAGTACCGAAAGTTCAGGCTTTGATGCTGCAATGAAATTATTGGATAGTGGCCATGAGTTTGACTCTATCTTCGCTGCCAGTGACTTGATTGCTATTGGAGCAATTCGTGCACTTAAAAAACGCGGTGTTAGAGTGCCAGAAGATATTGCTGTCGTAGGTTATGATGACATCCCAGTCGCAAGCTTTGCTAATCCATCTCTCACCACGGTTAAGCAAAATACTAAACTTGCTGGTGAAATTTTAGTTGAAAGTTTATTAAAGCTCATACGCGGAAAAGAAGTGGGGCCACAGCTGATACCTACCAATATGGTTGTAAGACATTCTTGCGGCAGTAACCCAGAGGCAGACAATTAGATTTTTGTTGTAATAAATTGATATCTATTAATTGGATTTACATGGTCATGCCAATATATAAAGCCGATTACCTTTAAAAGTGACGGCTTTGTTTGCATCGATATGAAGTGATGGTTTATCCAGTTAAATAACCTTAACTTCATGACTACTTTGTAATGAGAGTTAACCTTAGTCATTATGGATAATGCTTTGAATCAAGATACTATACGCCCAAATAGAGTTAACACTTTACACCTTCATTTATCGATATATCTTGGTTTAAACCGTCTCGTATACAAAACTAAATTATTGATAGCGTTTATCCTATTAAGCCTCATTGCCTTTCAAGTTAAATCGCAAGATTTAGAGCCTCGCAGTTATACCAATATCCCGATCGACATGCATTTTATGGCAGCAGGCTATCTGCACTCTGAAGGCGCATTGTCTCCATCTCCATCTGTTCCTTTAAAAGATGCTCATCTAACATTGGATGCAGCAGTGTTAGGTTATGCCCATTCATTTGGCTTAGCAGGCAATTCTTCAAAATTTGATATGTCATTATCGCGTATCTGCATGAAAGGGTCTGCTGATTATCAAAATGAAATTGTGACAGCTGATCGTTGTGGCTATGGCGATCCTAAAGTGAGGTTAACATGGAACTTTTACGGTGCTCCAGCGGTTGAAGCAAAAGATTTTGCAAAGTATCAGCAAGGCTTAGTCATCGGTAGCAGTTTACAGGTTAACCTTCCCATTGGTACTTATGACGAAACTAAGTTAATCAATGCTGGAGCCAACCAATGGGTCTTTAGACCAGGCATAGGAATGTCCTATCGCATTGGTGATTGGTATTACAGTGCAATGACATCGATTCGTTTATACAGTGATAATGATGAATTTTATAATCAAGTGCAGCTAAGCAAGCAAGCCCAATATACTTTTCAGGGGCATATTATTTACAGTATTGCACGTGGACAATGGCTGTCGTTAAGTGGCAATTACTTCATCGGTGGTGAAACCAGTAAAAATGGTATTGATGCTGATGATGACCAAAAAAATTCACGATTTGGATTAACATATTCATTAGCATTTAATCGTCATCACAGTATGAAATTGTATGCGAGCACAGGTGTAATAACCCGCATCGGCAATGATTTTGATACCTTAGGCTTAGTATGGCAGTACGCCTTTTAACACGCGTACAAAGCAATGAAGCAAAATGATAATAATTAACCGTTAACAAGGAAAGCATATGGCTGGTGCAAGTTTACTAATGTTGTTGGATGATATCGCTGCAATATTAGATGATGTTGCTGCTATGAGTAAAATTGCTGCAAGAAAGACTGCAGGGGTGTTAGGTGATGATTTAGCCCTCAATGCTCAGCAAGTATCAGGTGTTGCATCAGAACGTGAATTACCGGTTGTTTGGGCTGTAGCGAAAGGCTCATTCATGAATAAGTTAATCCTTGTACCTGCAGCCTTATTAATTAGTGCATTTATGCCGTGGGCGATTACGCCTTTGTTGATGTTTGGCGGGCTTTTTTTATGTTTTGAAGGATTCGAGAAAATTCATCACTCCTATATTCACCGAAAAGATAAAAAGTCCGAAATATCAGAAAAAGAAATTATCCAGAAGTCTGAGCAAGACATTAAGGCGTTTGAGAAGAAAAAGGTCAAAGGCGCAATCAGAACGGATTTTGTTTTATCTGCTGAGATTATTGCGATTAGTTTAGGTGTAGTCGCACAAAGCAGTTTGTTAAGCCAGTTTCTTACCTTAAGCGTGATTGCGATCATTATGACTGTTGGGGTATATGGTTTGGTGGCGGGTATCGTCAAAATTGATGACTTGGGACTTTATCTAACTCAACAAAAAGGTGAAGGGCCGCTGGTTGCCGTTTGGCATAAAATAGGTTTTGGTTTGCTAACTTCAGCGCCTTATTTAATGAAAGGGTTAACGATTGTGGGCACGATTGCCATGTTTATGGTGGGGGGCGGTATTCTCACTCATGGCATTCATGCCATAAGTGCTCAGATTACCAATATTGCCCTCATGGTGAGTGACATAGCTTATTTAGGTGGATTACTAGCAGCGCTCACGCCGAGTCTGTTAAATGCGATATTTGGCGTAATAGCAGGGGCAATTGCAGTCATGACGATGACTGTAATAACAAAACTCAGAAGTTAATAAAAAGCTTGGCTTGAGTTTACAGGCTCAGCCGTGAGCCTTTATATTGGATTGAGCAAGAACTTCTTGGCCGTCATAACAACAGCTTCCTTTGAACTGCTTTGCTTTGTACATGTATTGGTCTGCTCGCTTAATTAAACTGTCTCTTGATCTGGCTTGAAAAGGAAAATAACTGACTCCCATACTTGTCGTAATTGACAATTTATTACCTTTAAACTCAATCGGTTGGCTTACTGAGTCAAGAATTGATTGCGCTTTGTGACCGATTTGGTCAAAATCTTCAATAGTCCCTAAACAGACTAAAAACTCATCGCCGCCAAGGCGGCCAACAATATCAGCTTTACGGGTACATTCTTGTAAACGCTGAGCCACTTGCTGTAATACCGTATCACCCGCATCGTGACCTATTGAATCGTTAATAATTTTAAAGTTATCGATATCGAGAAAAAATAAAGCCACTTTACTACCTGATATATGGGCATCATTAATCACGTTATCTAAGGCTCTTTCTAGTGCTCTGCGATTCATTAAGCCCGTTAAATGATCTTTTTCAGATAACACTAACAGTTGTTGTTTTTGCTTTTCCAGTTCACTGGTTTGTCTGTTCACTTCTTGTTCTAATTCTTGTTTTGAAACCATAGTGGTTTCAAGCTTTTTGGTCATCTGATTAAAAAATGAAGCGAGCAAGCGAAACTCTTCATCTAAGTTTTTAGCATCTATTTTATGATTTATTTCTCCTTTTGAGAGTGCATGAATCCCTAATTTCATTCTATTGAAACCAATTTTAAAGCGTTGGTATATCGAGAAGTTCATCGCCAACACTATAATTGCAGCTAAGATCAACCCAAGGGAGGAGTACAACATGACAGATGTAATTGCGATTTGATTACTGTCTAAAGTTGTTTGATTTAAATAAGCGACTTCTTCTGA
Source organism: Shewanella sp. 10N.286.52.E4 (assembly GCF_041468785.1). Taxonomy (NCBI): domain Bacteria; kingdom Pseudomonadati; phylum Pseudomonadota; class Gammaproteobacteria; order Alteromonadales; family Shewanellaceae; genus Shewanella; species Shewanella sp. 10N.286.52.E4. Next base: position 47,658 of record NZ_JBFRJJ010000023.1, on the reverse strand, counting down.
CATGTTCTCAATCAATATATTATATCGGTAGCGTAATAATTGCTGAGCTTGAGTGACATGGCTATTTTCTGACGTGCTAGATTGTGATGAAAGGGCTTGCTCTTGTGTTAGTAAAGATCCCATATCGTCAGTTAACTTTTGAAGGTTAAACACACTCTGTGTGTAGATGTTTTGTGTTATTAACAACTGAGATAAAGATTCATGAGATAAAACGACTTGTTGTAAACTGGCTTGATCTTGCCGTTGCGAAAACAACCACAACTGGCTACGTAAGGCATCTATATTCTCCTGTAAATCTGAAAAATAACGCAGCGTCTCAGTGGTTTTATGTTGAGCTGAGTGGATTTTTAAAAATGAAAAACTGAGCAACAAGGTAAAAATAAAACTAATGCAGAGCAGAATAATCAGTTTTCCATTAATGGACTTTACCATGATACTTCCTTGGAACTTTTTGCTTGTTCAAATGACTGTTTGTAAATGACATCACGAAATTCTGGCTCTTTACCTTTGACTAAGCCCTGTTGCTTAGCCCAGTGGGATTGGGTTTGTAAACTCGACAAAAGTGAGTTGCCAATAGACAACCTAAAAATATAATCATTCCATGACCATTTTATCTGATTTAGCGGAACATCTAAGTGTTTGGCCACTATCACCATAGCAGTCTCAGGGTGTTGATTAATCCATTGAATTGCTTGTTCCAGTACATCAATGATGACAGCAGTTTGAGCTGTTTTCGTTGATGACGATGGGCTAAAATACGATTTTTTGGATATTAGGTTAAAACTGAGCTGATAAATCCCCTGAATGCCTAGATTGGTTATCGTATTATTGGTCAGCATTTTTACTTGATATCCGTATGGCTCCCATATTGAAATAGCATCGACTTGACGGGTGATTAAAGCATCGACCAACGCTTTTGGTGAAAGGTAGACTTTTTCGATATCGCGCTTATTACCTCCTTGAGCAACCAATAAAGTATCGAAATAATATTCACTGGCACTGCCTTTGACGATGCCGACTTTTCTAAGGTTATTGTTGCTATTGCTATTGCTATTGCTATTGCTATTGCTCTCTGCACTGATTGATGAGCTTTCTTTAATCGTTAAATTTTCATTAAGAGTTAATAACTTTAAATCGTTTGAAGACTGCACAAAACTGGTTAGTAAGGCGATGTCATGGGTTTGATAGCTTTTAAACATCACTACAGATTCTGAAGCCGTTGCAAAATCAACCTGATCGTTAATTAACGCTTCACTGCACTCAACGCCGCCAAAACACGCTATAAGTTCAACATCAAGGTTTGCTTTTTCGAATAATGATAAGTGTTCAGCAATAATAAATGGCGCACTGAGTGGGGTTTGTGAAACGCCAATTTTGAAGGGGTTTTCTTCAGTTTGAGTTGCCACTTTTGTGGGTGATAGCAGGAGTATTAGTGAAAGGGTGACACAGCTAATGAAAAGGATGGCCAACTTGATAGAACCTTTATTTTTTCTAACGTTATTGAGCAGGCTGTTCAAAGTCCGATCCTTAGACAAATTATTCACTTAAGGTTAATTCTAGATTAAGTATTAATTTTTGTAGGGTTATTTAGTTAATATTTTTAGTATTGATATCAATAGCGTTAAAAACAACTGTGTAAGTGCTTAATACAATGTCATTTGAAAAGCATAAAAAAGGCCACTTAAAGTGGCCTTTACTGACGTCTTAACAAGACTAGTTACACCGTATTACAGCAAGAGTAATACTCAAGATTACTGGTTTAGTTTTTCTGCAACTACAGGGTAGAAGTCCCAAACTGCTTTATCAGTCATAGAACGTACGAGTTTAACGTACTCAGCATGCGTCCAAGCAAGTGGTGTCGCCGAGTTAGTGCCTTGGCCCATTTCATAGTTGTATCGTGTTGAGTTACCCACACCATCCCAAGCTTGTTCTGGTAGCATTAATCCTTCATTAGCAAAGGTTTCCATACCTTGAACGTATGTATTGATCAACTGCTGATGCACTTCAGGTGTCAAGGTGTCGGTAGATTTTGCTAATGCGAGTTCATAATGTCCGCGTTCACCAGTAAAGAAAGGCCATACACGACCACGTTGATCTTCGGTATTGCCTTTCTCTGCATAACTCAGACCCGTGGTGATATCTTCACCGTAACCATCATTACCATAGCGTCTATAACCAGGTATTTTGCTGCCATCTTTAGCGGTAAACTCATACTTAACTCGCAAGTTATGCTCAAGTTCAGTGTCATCAATTAGCATCACACTATTTTGAATGACGCTGTCGTTAGCATTCTTAACGCCATATCGGACTAACTCTAAGAAACCACCATCCAAAATAGTACGCTGATCTAACCCTGGCTTACCATTGTTATCCAGTAGCTTGTCATCATTATTCGGATTACCATTTGGACTAATACGCACATAATAAGGCTTATTGTCTTTCGTTAATTCACCGTTATTAGTGACCATGGTGCTTTCAAGACTGGCTTCAAGTTTCTTAGCAATAGCTAAGTATTCTTCGGCTTCGCCATCTTTAGCAAGTTTGCCTAAATCACTCGCAGCAACGAGCCCGGCAATGACTGCCGCTGTGGTTGAAGGTGAGAATCCAGCTTGTTCTTCCCAGCGTTCTTGTTGAGTACTTGGCGGGATAATTTCGGTGTTATTCCAGTCGAGTTTCACTTTGCCGCCTGTGACTAAAAACTCTGCCGCAGGTTTTAACATTTCTTGATACCACTGAGTAATTTCGGTATCGGTTAACACGCCAGCTTGCCATAATTTCCAACCCAACATGATTGGCATGGCGGTTTGGTCTAGTTGTACTCCGACCCATTCAATCTCGCCATCCACATGGGTTTTTTGTAAGAACCAACCAGGGGTACCGACGTATTCAGGTGTTTGTTGACTGACCTGAACCTTTTTCAAGTATTCAAAGGCTACTTTTGGTGTTTCAGTATCGCCCATCGCAAGAAATGCCATTGCGCATTGATAGAAATCACGCGGCCATACAGCTTTATAACCAGTACTACCAACTTTTGCCGAAACTGAGTCGCCCCAAGGGGTTGATAGCGAAGCGATTAAAGCTCCTGCATGGGTTTTATCTTCCTGGGCTTTTAGTACAAGTGCGCTGGTATAGAGAAGTTGTCCATCATCTGTTGTGTTTGCGCTCATTGCATTAATTGCAGGTAGTGAGGCTAAATAATCTTTCCAACCTGTGTGTTTGTCGTCGCCCAAATAGGCGCTTAAGACTTTGTCATAACCCGTCGCTAATGTTGCATCTGTATTGGCTAAACTGCTTTGCTTATCAGCGCCAAAACCGATGGCTACATTCATCTCAAGGGTATTACTGCCTTGAGCTTTATTGAGGGTTGGATATTGCGCTGTAAGGGCAACGTTACCCGCTGAAGCTTTATCGGCGCTAGTACTGCTATACAGACTATCTAACTTTCCATTGTCTTTTAAATCACTTAAACCATCAGATGTGCCGACAAAACCAGCACTCGCTTGGGTGAAAGCAACATCAGATTTAATCGTCATCACTGATGATTCAGCCTTATCGGTGAATGCAACTAATGCTTGTTCTTCAATGACTGCAATGTCATTTGCGCCGCTGTTATCAATATGAGGGTTAGCGTAAAGGTGGGGGGTAATGCCATCTGCATAGGCAGTAAAAATAACTTTCATCATCATACTGTCGCGGTTTGGATCAGTAAAAAAGTGCTTTTCTATTTGATATTGGCCATTTTTAGCTTTGTTAGTCACTTTGTAAGCTAACGAAAGTGGACGTCCTTGCTCATCTTGATGAAGATATTCAATGGTACTGATTGTGTCTTCTTTTTCTGTATCAACAAAACCTTCACCCGTTACGATGAATTGCATTTCTTTAAGCTGCGCATTATGGATCATGCCATACATGGTTTCAGTTAAAATACCTTGTGCTAACGAGAACCATACTTTACTGACAGGGTTTTCTGCACTGCTTTGATATTGGCCATCGACATAAGGTTCATAAGAAGTACCAATACCCGTCTTACCTGAGAATGCCCAAGTAGGATCGATACCAGGTGCACCAGGTGCAATGCTGTTTGTTGTCGTTGTTATTTCTTTAGCCTTGCTAGTACCTGTGTCGGTAGTACTGGTATCAGAGCATGCGGTTAACGCAAAGATTGAAGCACCTATGACCGCAGCATTGACTGCATGAGCGATGACTGACTTTTTATGTGTAGTCTTGTGTAATACGGTTTTCATTTATGACTATCCCCAAATTAAATTTTTATTTTTATCAAACTGTTATTAACTTATTTGTAATTAGCGAACGTTATTACTAGCAAGTTCAGCTATTTAACTTCTGATTTTTTGAATTTGTATCGTTAGTTTTATTAAACATCGCTGCTAGGTTGGTCAACAAATAGCACTGCAACACCGGCAATAATCATAAATACACCACCCGTTATTAATGCGAAAATTGGCTGACCGTCAAACAAGGTTTTTAAAATCACGCCTAATACACTGGCAGCAAGTAGCTGGGGAATAACGATAAAGAAGTTAAAAATCCCCATGAATACGCCCATTTTTTTCGGTGGTAAAATCCCCGATAACATTGCATAAGGAACTGAAAGAATGGATGCCCACGCGATACCAACCCCAATCATTGGGATCCATAACAAAGCCGGATCTGTAATAAAGAAGAAGCTGATTAAACCAAGCCCACCTAAGGTAAGGTTAATGGTGTGAGCAAAACGAATACCGACGGCTTTAGCTAAGAAGGGAATGGCAATCGCGGCTAATGCAGCAAAGCCATTATAAGAGGCAAATAACATCCCAACCCAATCAGCACCATCATTGTATGCTTTGGTTAATACATCTGATGTGCCGTAATGATATGAGGTCACGGCTGAGGTGGTATAAATCCACATTGCAAATAGGGCAAACCAAGAGAAAAATTGCACAATCGCCAGTTGATGCATGGCTTTGGGCATATGAAATAAATCATCTACCACATTAAAAACCATTCCGAGTGACTCTCGTTCTGCAATGTTGGTGCTCGTCACTTTTTTGAGTGCCATTGAGCAGTAAAGCTGAAGTGGACCAAAAGTGAAAATACCTATGGTGAGAATATACAGTTGTTTGTCCAAGTCAAAACCCATGACCAGGCCGGTTGCGATAGCGCCAACAGCCATCCATAAAAGCGCCGCAAATTGATACTGGCCAGCAGTGCGCGAGCGTTGTTCGTCTGAGGTTTCTTTTCCGCTTTGGGCTTCATCTTGAGCTTGAAAAGCACTGATTTCTTCTGGTGAGTATTCTTTTGAAGAGATTACAGTCCAGCCAACAGCAAGAAATAGCACCGCGCCACCAAAGTAAAATGCATAGCGAACTGAGTCGGCTATTTGTCCTTCAGGTGCAGTATTCGCGACGTCAAAAAAATTGGTTAAAATATAAGGAAGGGCAGAAGCAACAACGGCACCAATACCGATAAAGAAACTCTGCATTGCATAGCCTTGTGTGCGTTGGCTTTTTGGCAGGTTATCGCCTACAAATGCTCGAAAGGGCTCCATAGCAATATTAATTGATGCATCCATAATCCATAGCATGCCAGCAGCAACCCAAAGTACGGGTGAGTGCGGCATGATGAATAAGGCTAGTGTGGTACAGATTGCACCGATGAGAAAGTAAGGACGACGTCGCCCAAGACCATTCCATGTATTATCACTTAAGTACCCAATAATAGGTTGTACAATAAGGCCCGTAAGGGGAGCTGCAATCCATAGAATTGGTATTTCGTCTATTTCTGCGCCTAAGGTTTGAAATATGCGACTGACGTTGGCGTTTTGTAACGCAAAACCAAATTGGATCCCCAAAAATCCGAAGCACATGTTAAAAATTTGCCAGAAGCTTAATTCCGGTTGTTGACGACGCTGGATCTGTGTAGAAGCCTGAGGCTGGTTATTATTATCGACAGACATGATTATTCCTTTATCTTCCATTTTAAATGGCTCGTTCAGCATCAAGGCTGAATTCTTATTTTACTAGTGGCTATCGCTAGGTGCTTAATACGTCTGATAAAACGATAGTTAAAAAAATGGCGAATACTCATCTCCCTTAGACGGGTATTCGCCAAAGACCTCGTATTGATATCTTCGGTTGATAATGAAGTTATCAAAGGTACTCAAAACCTGACACAATCCGATGAAGGTGATGTGTCAGTAACGACCTAGCCCAATCCATCCCCACAAGCAGAGGAAGAAATTTAGCAGGTTTTATATTAGCCTTGAGGCGGAATTTGGCACAACTCATTACATACGTATTCATCATTTATGCACAACGAAAAGTGATCATACTTGTAACAGGTAGGCAGCAGTATTGGTGCTAGCATTGTATTTAAGAATGAAATATAAGGCACTGTAAATGAAGAAAAACCTGAAGGCAACGAAGACATTGCACAACAGGCTTTTGGGGGAGATTGTTAAATTAATTGGCTCGTTAAACAATATAACGAGTAAAGCATTGATAACGGGTTTAACTAACGGTGTAACCTAGCCAGCGATGCAAACTAGCCAGCGATGTAAACGTAAGTCATGAGCCTAATCCAAATCACAAAGCTTTGAAGCGAATCGCAGTGCCGCCACTGCTAGCAAGTGATAAGCTCAATTCACCTTTTGCGGTGACAGTCTTGGTTTCAATCACATAATCATAGGGATTGGTTTCCCAATTCGCTTTATCACCATCACGATAAATTTGCGCTTGATATTGTTTATCTGCTCCTAAGAAATCGAGTTTAATGACGACTTTACGTGGACTTTCGTCTGTCAGTGCACCGAGATACCAATCTTCTGATGCACGGTCTTTGCGGGCAAAGGCGACATAATCACCGATTTCACCCGCTACAGCGATACTCTCACTCCAATCCGTGGGTACATCCTGAATAAACTGAAATGCATCTAATCTTTCTACATAATTTCTTGGTAAATCAGCGGCCATTTGAATCGGGCTGTATAACACCACATACAAGGCTAATTGTTTTGTAAGGGTGGTTTGTACGCGGTTCACTGCATCTAAGCCTTTAGGAGCTAAGTCGAAAATACCAGGAGTGAAATCCATTGGGCCTGACAACATACGGGTATATGGCAAAATAGCGGTATGTTCTGGATTGTTAGGCGGTGTGCCCCAAGCATTAAACTCTTGTCCACGGGCACCTTCTCTGGCAATCCAGTTTGGATAAGTACGACGAAGACCAGTATCTTTTACTGGTTCATGAGTATTGATACTGATCCCGCGTTTAGCGGCCTCAGTGACGCTATGGAGGTATTCGTTCACCATAAACTGACCATCGTGCCATTCGTGGCGAGTTATACCATTTTCGTCGATACGCTTAATATCGCCGCCATCAGCAACGTAACCTGTTTTAATTTGAGTCACATCGTGCTTTTTATACAGGTCGTAAGCGTCGCTCATCTGGTTACGGTAGTTGGTAACTGAACCAGAGGTTTCATGGTGACCAATTAATCGCACATTTTTGCTCGCACCATATTCACTTACTGCGTCGATATCAAAATCATCATAGGGCTTAGTAAAGCTGAAAACATCGCCATTATGAAACCAGCTACCATCCCAACCGATATTCCAGCCCTCGACCAACACGCCATCAAAGCCATATTTGGCGGCAAAGTCCATATAGCGTTTAGTCTCGCTGGTGGTAGCGCCATGTTTTTCACCCGATCCCCAAGTGTTCTCATTTAAATGCATGCCCCACCAAATACCAACATATTTTCCTGGTTGTACCCAAGAGACATCACCGAGTTTATTGGGCTCGTTAAGGTTGAGGATTAAATCTGAATTGAGCAAGCCTGTCGCTTTATCGGCTATTTGAATCGTACGCCATGGGGTGGTAAATCCGGGTGCTGTTTTAACTAATATACCGTCAGACCATGGGGTTAAATCAGCTTTTAATGTGCCGTCTCTGCGTTGATCTAGCACCATAGCTGCGTAATCGGTTAAGGCGGCTTCATGAATACTTAAATGGGTGCCACTGTTTAATTTGTATGTGAATGGTGTATGTGCGCGGTCGACCTTATTAACACTTGTGGTGTTATATAAATATTCGTAACGGTTCCAACCACGCCCAGGGATCCACCAAGCTGTTGCATTATGGGCATCAGGTACTGAAAATTCAGTGAGCTCGTTAATTATATTAAGCGATGTAACATCGGCGAGAGAGGCTTGTTTAGGGACGGTATATCTAAAGCCAATACCGTCATCAAAGGTTTTAAATTCAAGCGTAAACTCATAGGTGCCATTTGAAAATGTTGTGGTGAGTTTATTGTGCTGATCAAGTACCCATTCTCGTTCGCCCCAGGGCTGCTGCCAACGGGTAGAGGATGACTCAATATCAGATGACTTAATTTCAAAACCGCTGCCGAATTCCCCCAAAGACTGAAATACCAAACCTAAACGTGAATTTAATACTGCATCTTGGCCATTAAAGCTGACTTTATACTCTGGTCTATCACCATCATCAGTAAGGCTGACAAGAATTTTTTTATCAGGGGAGCTGACGGTTACAGTTTGGGCATGTACATGAGTATGGGTTGCAAAGAGTGTTAGGGCGCTCAATGTCGTTAGTAGAGCTCGCTTACAGTTGATGTTTGATGTAATTGAATGCTGCTTGTTATTTGAAGCGAATAACATTGTGACTCCATTTTATTATTTGTATTTCCTTAACCCATAGTAGAGCTGTTAATTATTCAGCTGCAATTTGTTACATACGTATTCAATTCAATTGTCATAAATTGGTTGAATTTATTTTTCGTTTATAAAATATATTTGAAATGAGAAGTATTTGTAATTAGGTGTTTAATTGAAAATTGAGAAATAAATTACTAGTTGTATCGTTGTTTATTTGGTACTGAAAACGCCTCTTAGATACAGGTGTTAATGTGTTTGATTGCGCTCGCTGTAATTGTTTCAAAAAGTGGCTGTTAAATTTAGATTTTGCAAGTGCGCCTTGCAGTAATAGCAATTGTGATAGTGTTAAAAGTGCAGCTAAATCTATGACTTACCTATGTTTTATAATTTAAACTTCTATTTGCTGAAAGTATGATTTGGTATTGTTCCTTTACATAAAAAAAAAGGAAATACCATGGTGATGAACAGACGTAGCTTTTTAAAAGGCAGTAGCGCATTTGCATTTTCCGCAAGTATTATGGGGTGTTCTAGTAGTGATGATGACACGACTGAACCGCCAGTAATTGAGCCTCCAACACCTGAACCAGATGGTGTATTTCATACAACTTGCCCGCGAAACTGTGGTGATAGATGTAGCTTAATGATATCGACAAAAGATGGCGTTGCTGTTGCAGTAAATGGCGATCCAACTCACCCAGTTACAGCAGGTACTCCTTGCGTTAAAGGCCATGCTTATCTGCAATCAATTTATAGTCCTGATAGAATTCAACAGCCAATGAAGCGAGTAGGTCCAAGAGGACCAGGTGCAACATTTGAACCGATTACTTGGGAAGAAGCGAATACGCAAATTGCCGCCAAGTTAAATGAAATTATTGCAGCTCATACTGGTAATGCGATCCTACCTTATACCTATTCTGGATATAGCGGGATCGGCGCGACATCAGGTGCTAACCGATTTTTTAACCGTATCGCTAGCCGAAAATTAGAAAGAAACATTTGTGCTAGTGCCGGTTATTCTGGCATGAGTTCCATCTTAGGTGAGTTTTCTGGTCCAAGCCCTGAAGATTACGTCAACACTAAGTGTTTTGTCTCTTGGGGTACCAATGAGCAAGCAACCAATATCCATCATCTTAAATTCATTAACCAAGCGCGTGATAATGGCGCTAAAATTTTAGTGGTTAACCCTGCAAGAACACCTCTTGCATCTCAAGCAGATGTTTGGTTACAACCTACCGCCGGTACTGATGCAACCTTAGTTATTGGCATTTCGAAAGTATTGGTTGAAGAAGGCCTGCACGATACTGGCTTTATCGAATCTTACACTCAAGATTACGAAGCATTATTAGCTCGTCTTGATGAGTTTACGCATGAAGAAATTGAGTTAGAAACCGGTGTAAGTAAAGCTGAATACCAAGAGTTTGCACGCGCTTATGCTGGTGCATCATGTGCGATGATCCGCATTGGTTATGGCTTACAGCGTACTTTAAACGGTGGTCGTATGGTGAAAGCGATCCCTACTATTGCAGCATTAACCGGTAATATTGGTAAAGTGGGTGCGGGCGTTGTTTACTTAAATACCCAAGCTGGTGGCATGTATGATTGGGGCTATGCTGGTGGCGGTTCATTAACACCTGAAGGCGCAGTAAGAGATACGGTCAGTATCAATGAAATCGGTAAATCATTATTACCAGAAGATTATCAACATGAAGACGGACAATATGGCCCATTAGCTTTTGATGAGCCTTGTGACCCAATTAAAGCCATGATTGTTTATTCAAGTAATCCAATGGCAATTGCGCCCGATGTTGATTTAATTGAAACTGGCTTAATGCGAGATGACTTGTTTTTAGTTGGTATCGATTTATTCCAAACGGACACCATGGATTATGTTGATTATCTTCTGCCAACATCAAGCTACATTGAGCAAGTGAACATGATCGATAGCTATCAATGTTACTACGCTAAGCACAGTACCAAAGCGATTATGCCTCTGTATGAGTCAAAACCCGATACCATCATTTTCCAAGAACTTGCTAAGGCAATGGGTTACAGCGACCCTGAGTTTAGTGAAAGCATGGATGACATTATGCGTGGGACTTGGAAAGGCAATATTAGCTACGATGAGCTATGCGAACAAAATTGGGATAGCCCAATTGTGCCATATCCATTCAGAAAAGATTACGACTTCCCAACACCAAGTGGCAAAATTGAATTTAAAGATACCAGTGGTACTTATTTTGACCCAGAAAAATTCAATCCTGTCATTGATACTGGCACCCCTGAATCGAATGATTTTGCTACAAAAGGGATGACAGATGAAGAAAAAGCGCGTGAATTCCGCTTATTAACCCCAGCTCACCCTAAAATGAGTAACTCTCAATGGGCTAACATCAAATTCATTGCGGGTACATTCCCTCAGCACACTGTGTATATCAATCCGAGTGACGCAGCAGCAAAAGGCATTAATGATGGCGATCAAGTCATATTGACGGCAACGCGTTATGAAAACCGTACAGCATCAATTCAGTTTGTAGCCAGAGTAGAGCCAATGACGGCAGTGGGTACTGTGTTTGCTTGGAAAAACAGTTGGAAAAAACTGAATGAGAATGGAAGCGGGAGTGCAGTTAACCAACTAACAAACAGTGAGTTAACTGACATGAATAATGGTTCATCTTTCCATGCTACTCGTGTTGATATTGCACCAGCGTAATCCAATTCATTAAGGAATAAATCAATGACTGAACAAAAATGTTTTGTATTTCGTCAAGAAAACTGTGTAGGTTGTGACGCATGTACAGTTGCCTGCCAAGCAGGTAAAGATATGAATGAATTCATTACGCTACGTGATGTAAGCCAAGGTGAGAAATCCAATAATCAAGGACGAGATGTCGCTGTGTTCTTAAGCCAATCTTGTCACCATTGCGAAGACCCAGTATGTGTCGCAAAATGTCCTGCTGGCGCTATGTTTAAACGTGATGATGGGATTGTTTATATCGATGATGCAACATGTATTGGTTGTGGCATGTGTAAAATGTCATGTCCATATGATGCCCCTAAAGTAGACCCTGGGCGGGGGATTCTATCTAAGTGTGATATGTGTAAAGACAAACTTGATGCTGGTGAAAAGCCTTTTTGTGTATCGGGTTGTCCAGTACAAGTACTCGATGTTATGGATCTCAGTGAGGCGATGGCGTTACCAGGTGCAAGTTTATCAGGTGATGGACATTCAGACTTAGGGACTGGGCCAACTACAGTATTTATTAAATTAAGAGAATAAGAACATCAAATTTATATAAGCCTAAAGTATAATTGCTTAAGACTTTTATTTAATAAGTTGATAATTAAAAGCCAGCTGATGCTGGCTTTTAATTTAGGTAAGTGTAATTAAGATAACTGTTATAAAGTCGTAGTTATATGATTAATATTTTTATAAAATTTAATGCATTATAACAAGTCATTAATTAGTATTATGCTATACAGTGAAGCGAGTATTACGACGTTGATTGACATTTCTTATATGTTTATCCCAGTTATTAGCTACTTGAATAACAGAGCTTGCATGGTCTAATAACGCTTGGTTATGTGATAAATCAATATCTAAAGCAAACCCCCTTGCTAAGGCAATGATAGAGTAATCTATTTTGGTCATGGTTTGCTGGTTAACGCTATTATTGATTAGCAGACTGAAACCAGAAAAGAATGCGCCTAATAACTCTGCTTCATTTAATGTTTTAGGTAAGGGGTCGATTCGTCTAAAGTCAGTGATAACAAGGCTTGCTAGTTTTCTGCTAATGTCATCGATAGACTTTGCTGGGTTAGATGATGATTTCCAAACAGGGTCATTCATCAAGCTTTTTTCTATTGCGCTAGCTAACTCTGCTGCGCGCCATCTTTCTTTAAAACTCATCACTAACATAAATCTACCTAACATGTTTAATAGCAATCATATAATCATACGAGTTATTGATAAATAGAATGATGATCTAAGTCACTGTATTAAATAAATCGTACTAATTGTTTTATATAAATTGGAACGTATCACAGATATAAATAATAACCTGAAATACTATGAAGGTAAGTAAATAATAAGGAAATAACATGACTAATGCTGATAACGTTAAATCTAAGGCGTTAATGTTTAATCTTTTAGCTGAAATATTTTATAGAAACCCTGATGAAGATTTAAAGGAAACGATATCCGAACTGGATACCTCATTATTCATAACAAATAGAACTAACTCGCAAGGTCCGGTTTTAATTTTATTGAATGAGATTAAAAGGCTGGCAACTGAGCAGCCTTTAGTAGAATTAAAACAAGATTTTAATGGGTTATTTATTCGACCCAAAGGCAAGTTTGCATACCCGTGGGGCTCTGTGTATCTCAATAAGCAAAATCGTTTATTTGACTTAACGACGTTGGCATTTATGGAGTTTTGTAAGAAGTACCAGTTGAATTTCACTTTAGAACAAAATGAACCAGTGGATCATTTTAGTCTGATGCTGGTGGCTTTGATCCATTGTATGGAACTTGATGACGCTGAGGAACATACCAGCTTAAATGACTTTAATGAGTCGTTATGTGAGCACCCAGAAGCTAATCGAACGGCAACACTGTTAAAAATGCACTTATTACCTTGGAGTGGACGTTTTCTTGAGTTAGTTAATGAACACAGTACGTCTGGCTTGTATCGCGCAGCAGCAACCTTGAGCCAGCTTTTACTTGACGAATTGAAACAAGATTACAAGATAACCGTAGAGCCTGTTCAGCTATATAAATAAGTTTGTTTATTGATGGTGTGATGAAAAAGCCAGAAGGTCATTTAGGATAACGTTCTGGCTTTTTAGTTTAATTTTTACCCTGTATTTAAAACCAAGCATCTACTATAAAAGCTTGAGGTTAAGGCTTATAAATCAACAGCTAAAACTTGCGATTCAAGTGGATTAAGTTTGATGCTGATTGTGCCAGCCGCTGCTTGATTGATACTAAGTTGTTGTGATTGCTTTTTATCGTCAAGTAAATCGACTAATTGATATTGAGCAGCAGTTAATTTGGCAGCGCTGATTAATTCAGTCGGTAGTGATAAAGTAAACGATGACTCATCTGAAGAGCTAAAGTTTGTAACCACAATGATGAATTGTTCATCGTTATAACGACTAAATGCGAATGAGCTGTCATTGTATTGATTATTGGCATTGGCATTGATATTGGCATTGAGACTAAGACTATCAGATGAGCTATTAACTTCATTTTCAGCTTGTTCACTCAAACGGTTTATACTATCTAGCTCATAATACTTGCCTGTAAGTGCAGGGGCGGTATGGCTGAGGTTTAATAGGGTTTGGTAATACTGACGAAGTGACTTTTCACTTGCTGACGATTGACCGCCATCAAAGGCGCCATTGTTCATCCAGCGCTGGTGTGCTGGCACGCCCACATAATCAAAAATACTGGTTCTTGTAGCTTGTCCAAAGCCTGCATTTTCAGCGCCTTGTTCACCAACATCTTGACCAAAATATATAAGGGTTGGAGAGCGACTTATGGTTGTAGACACAACCATAGCTGGCAACGCTGCCTCTGGTGTACCAGCAAAGTCATCAGTATGAATACGTTGCTCGTCATGGTTTTCTAAAAAGTGCAGCATATGTTGTTCAATATCCATCACTTTTGCTTGATCAACCGTGATTTGTGCGGTTGATGTTTTGCGATGAATAATGTCTTTTAATGTGTCGTATAAATCGACTTTATCGTACAAATAATCCATTTTTCCTAAGTGAATATAATCGCGATATAGACTTGGGTTATACACTTCAGCTAATAGAAATGCGTTAGGATTGATATGTTTAATATTACTGTTTAAGTAACTCCAAAACTCAACAGGCACCATTTCAGCCATATCATAACGAAAGCCATCAACGCCTTTTGCTAGCCAGTACTCTGTAATGTCTTTAAATTTAACCCAAGAGTCTGGGATTGATTCTGGTTGTTGTGATTGCCAAAATGCATAGTGCTCAGTAACACTTTTGTCTGCAAAATGTTCTGGTAGAGCTGGGAAGTCGTAACTGCCGTCTGGTTTAACACCGTAGTTTACCTTAACCGTTTCATACCAATCATTTGCATGAGGTTTAGCCAAACGGGAACCGTTACCTGTCCATTTAGCTGGTTTTTCTTCAAACATGCCATCGGCCAGAGGGTGCTGTTCACCTCCTAGCGGCTGATAGCCATTAATGGCGTCGGGTACGGCAAACTCTGAATCAACCACATAATAGAAGTTATTGTTTTTGTCGTATTCAACTTGAGTATTATCATTTTGGCCAAATTGACGATTTTTAGGTAACAGGGCTGCTTGAGTCGGATCAATTGCGTCTAATGATTGGTAATCTCTTGCTACATGATTCGGCACAATATCAATAATAACTTGCATGCCATTATCATGAGTTCGTTTGATTAATGCTTCAAATTCGGCTAAACGTTGCTGTGGGTTATCTGCTAAGTCGGGATTAACATTGTAGTAATCCTTTACTGCATAAGGTGAACCCGCACGACCTTTTACGACATCAGGGTCGTCATTACTAATACCAAATTCAGTGTAGTCATTGATTAATGCATGGTGCGGAATACCCGTATACCAAAGGTGAGTAGTGCCTAATGATTTGATGTCTTGTAGGGCTATGTCGGTAAAGTCGCTGAATTTACCCACACCATTTTCTGCGATGGTTCCCCAAGGCTTATTTGTGGTATTGGTATTACCGTATAAACGGGTGAAGACTTGGTACACCACGGGTTTTCCTGTCAAAGGCTCAGACATCAATTCCTTTTCAGTTTTAGCTGACGATGAAGATTCCATTAATGAATTTTCTACTGGAGTCTGCTTAGTGCAGCCGACCATGAATAATGCGGCAGCGCACATGCTTAATCTTATAATAGAAGATTTCTTGTTTGCTAATGCATTCGTGTTTTGTAATAAACTTATGCTTGGTAATAAAGTCGACATAGTTATCTCTTATGACAGCGTTATAATTTTAGTTGTTTCTGCGTTATCTCAAAGGAAAGAGATTATTTTGATAGCGTTAAGATAATGACACCTTTCTCTTTTAATGTGAGCGACTTATCTAATGAATACGAATGTTGTGAGAAGATATTTTCGCCGTTTTTATTGTCACCAATAACATCTTTAAAACGAGATAGATCCAGTTGCTGTGGCTGGTCGTTTTTATTGTAAATTATCAGTACGGTTTCATCTCTATTAGCAGCTTTGTAACGTCTTGCTTGTATATAAACCCCGTCTTTAGGCACGTAGTGAGATAACGCGCCTTGCTGCAGCGCTAATGAACTTTTTCGAAAATTAAGTAAGGTTTTATTAAATGCTAATGCATCTGCTTGGCGTTCAGATAAGTTTTGCTGTGTGAATACATTCACTTCATCATCTGTCCAACCGCCTGGGAAATCACCACGAACGAGACCGTCATTACGATCTTTTGTCGGGCTGGTCATCAATACTTCAGAGCCATAAAACATTTGCGGGATTCGGTTGCTGGTCATTACATATGTCATCGCCATTTTATACAATGCAATATCATCATTCATTAAACTGAAAAGGCGATTAGTGTCATGATTACCTTCAAATAACACTAGGTCGGTTGGCTTTGCATAAACCACATCATTAGCGAGCATTTCATATAAGTTTATAAAGCCGCTGCCCCAGTCTTCATTTTCTGTCAGGCTTGAAATAAGAACTTCATACAATGGAAAGTCCATCATGCTAGGTGTGTGTGATACATAGCCGTCGGCATTTTGTTTTCCTGCTTGCCAGTAGCTGACTGTAATTGGGTTATCAGTCCATTCCTCACCGACAATATTGAAGTTTGGGTATTCATCCATGATAGCTTTGGACCAACGAGTCAAAAATGCCTTGTCTGCATATGAGTAGGTGTCTTCGCGAATGCCACTTAAGCCAGCATATTCCACCCACCAAATACTGTTCTGGATAAGGTAAGTTGCCATAAATGGATCAGTTTGATTCATGTCAGGCATAGTGTCAGTGAACCAGCCATTTTCAAACTCAGCTCTATCATCGGCCATGGCGTATGGGCCTTGAACTGTGGTTCTGCGATGGCTGGTGTAGATGATGTCTTGTGGATTTTGTTGCCATTGCTTTTGGCCATTAATCCAGGTTGACGTTGGGAAGTCAGCCATCCACCGATGCCCTGAACCCATATGGTTTACAATGACATCCTTGATGATCCCAATACCAAACTGCTGTGCTTCTTCCACTAATGATTTGTATTCTTCATTACTGCCAAAGCGAGGATCTATGTTGTAAAAATCAGTGGTTGAATAACCATGGTAGGAATATTGAGCTTGGTTATTTTCTAGTAGCGGGTTTATCCATAATTGGGTGACACCTAAGTCTTGTAAATAAGGTAGCGATTTACGTATTCCCATAATATCACCGCCATGACGACCATCTTTATCGCTGCGATTGACGCTTTCAAGCATGCTAGGGTGGTTATCGTTATCGGGGTTGCCATTAACGAAACGATCGGGGGTGATGAGATAAATGACATCTTTGTTGCTAAAGCCTTGTCTATCACGTGAGCCAACTTCACGAGGTTGTATTGAGTAATCAAAGCTTTGAATAAATGTGTCGTTATCATAAAGACCGAACTGCAAGGTTTGAGGTTGAGCATTTTTCAAATCAAGGTCGATGAAAAGGTGATTTGGGCTGGTTGATTGATGAGTTTGCTTTAGTTTTACACCCTGAGATTGATCTAACTTAACCTGCATTTGACTAATGTTATCGCCATAAACCAGTATTTGTAAGCAGCTATTTTCCATATCAGCCCACCATGATTCTGGTTCAACCTTTAAATTTATTGCATGTGTTTGTGGAATAAATACTAACAAAAATAATAGTGAGATAAGTCGGCTAAACCGTGACAAACCCTTTGTTGAATAATGCAAATCATGCTTATTTGCCTGGAAAGTTAGTTTATTATGCTTAATCATCTTACTTCCTTGATTATCTCTGTAAGAATTGTTCATGAGTTGATAGATCGGCTAAATAGTGTTGATAAACAGCTTTTAGGTTTGTTAAAAAGTCCTTTCTGTCTTCTTGATTTATAAGTTCAGCGAGAGGGTTATAATCTTTTGGTAAAATACCTTGACCGACCATGACTTGAAGCCAAGCTTCTTCGGTGAATAGCTCATTATCACGACGAAATAAATTACCCGTTTCTTCAAATAGCTCAATTTTCTCCTTTAAAGTATCTGGTATATCCATAGCACTTGATACTTTCCATAAATCGCCATTTTCACGTTGATTTAACTTGTAATGCAAAATGATAAAGTCTCGTATTTGCTCAAACTCTAATTTTGATTGGCGATTATATTCACTGACCAAAGTAGGGGAGATATGCCCGTTTGGCATTAACTTAGTCAGTCTAATTATTGCTGTTTGAATTAAATGTAAACTTGTAGATTCGAGAGGTTCTAAAAAACCTGAAGATAAACCAATAGAAATACAGTTTTTATGCCATTGCTCAATTCTTCTACCAGGTGTGAAATGAATGAGCTTGGGTTCAGCGAGGGGGCGAGTGTCTAAATTATCTAATAACGTTTTTTTAGCTGTTTCGTCATCGATAAACTTAGAAGAAAAGACAATACCATTACCTGTTCTATGTTGCAGTGGGATACGCCATTGCCATCCAAAATCATGTGCTATAGAACGAGTAAATGGAATAATTGGCGAGGATTTTTCGCTAGGTACAGCCCAAGCACTATCGCATTTTAACCAATGTTGGTAACTTTCGTAGCCCACACCGAGCGCTTTATCAATCAATAGGCCAGCAAAACCAGAACAATCTATAAATAAATCACCACTAATCTTTTTATCTGAACTTAGTCTTAAGTTAGCGATAAAACCATTTTCTGCGAGTTCAACTTTTTCTATATCACCTACTATGTGGTTGATGCCTGATTCGCGACAGTATTGTTGTAATAACTGAGCATATAAACCTGCATCAAAATGATAGGCATGAGTTAACCCAGATAATTGGTCGTTATGAATCCGAGGCTTAACAGCAAACTTGTTGTTTATTGCGGCTTGGTAGTTAAAAGAGTAATCCCATAACGAAGAAGGTTTAGGCTTACTAGCTAACCAATAATGATGAAAAGCGGTATACCCAATATTTTTACCTATATCTCCAAACGCGTGCATGTAAGCGTCATTTTCTTTTCCCCAGTTTTCAAATTGAATACCGAGCTTTATACTTGCTTGAGTCTTTTCAATGAAGTCTTTCTCATTAATGCCTAAAACATCATTGAAAATTTTTAAAGGTGGGATTGTTGCTTCACCAACACCTATGCTGCCAATAGTGCTCGATTCAACCAGAGTTATTTTTATTGTTTGTTTGTACATCTTGCAAAGCAAAGCTGCAGTCATCCATCCAGAAGAACCACCACCTACAATAACAATTTCGTTAATTTTACTCGTCATTATCAAACCTCAAAGACTGTTGGTAATATTAAATTAGTATTATAAATTGCTATAAAAAAGCCCCTGTAAATACAGAGGCTTTTTATTATCTACTTCATTAGAACTTGTAGTTCGCACCTAACATATAGTTACGACCATAGTTTTGGTAATCACGAATTTCTCGAGCATCATCACCAAAGTAGGTTGTGAATGGTTCATTTGTTAAGTTATTAACTTGAAATTGAACAGAAAGACCTTCAAGAGTGGTAAATCCACCTTCACCAAAGTCATAACCAATTTGCGCATCTACAACCGTTTCAGCTGCAACATTTTGGTTTTCTCTACTTAAGCTAATTGCAGTAACTTCACCTAGGAAATCACTACGGTAACGAGAGCTCACTCGTGCTTCAAAGCCTGAGTTTTCATAGTAAACAGTTGCATTGAATGTTTTTTCTGAAAGACCTGGTAAAGCCGTTGGTTCACTATCTGCAGTTTCTTTAACTTCTGATTCATTGTAAGAACCATTTAGAATAGTACCGAAACCTTCTAAAACATCAGCGAACATACCAAAATCAAGAGATATTGATGCTTCAATACCCTGAACGTAACCACCTTCACCATTTTGAGGGGTAGTAAATTTACCTGCTTCTTGACCCGGTTCTACACCAGGCAGAATTTCGCTGAAATCAACAAATGCATCTTGATCATATACGAAGTTTTCTAAGTCTTTGTAATACACCGCTACCGAAAAATAGCCTTGATCACTGAAGTAGTTTTCATAGCTTAAATCGTATTGACGAGCCATCCAAGGACGAAGCTGAGGGTTACCTGCAGAACCAGTCCAGTATACGCCATCAGTCGGGTTTTCATTGTAAGAATAGTTTAAATTCGCATTCATTTTATCCATACGAGCACGACTTAATGTACGAGCTGCTGCAAAAACCAAACGTTGATCTTCAGCAACTTGAAGCGCGAGGTTGAAGCTTGGTAACCATTCTAGGTATGAGTCTTCACCATAACTTGGAGTTAAGGTAATTGAGTCATCATCCTGAACTGAAGCTGCGGTACCATTAGAGCTTTGCTCACTATCAACGGCTTGAACACCAAAATTACCTGTTAAAGGGAGTTCGCCTATTTCAGTTTCAAAGTCAGCTTTTACATAGAATGTATTGACTTTCTCTTCTATCTGCCATGAATTTACAGCACGGTCGACTTGTACTGTTGCAGCATCAAGCTCGTTGTAGTTGCCATCGTTATAAAATGCTAGTGCATCGTAAGACAACACATCTCCCATACCGAAAAACGCTAATGATGTTGGATCAAGTAAGTATTTTTCAGGTACTGTCATCATATAATCAGGAGCAGTATCTTTGTCATAACCTTTTAGAGTTAGGTAATAACCTTGATCATCTTTTGTCTTTTCACGTTGAGTTAAATTGACACCAAATTCAATGCTTCGCATGAAACCGTCATCAAAAGTATAAGTAGAACCTAAACGGAGTGATTTAAGCTCATCTTCAATTTCAGGTTTGTTGATAAAGCCATCTTGCATATTGCTATCTATACTACCAGGGCCCCAGCTGAATGCACCACCAAGTCTAACTAAGTTTGGATCTGAATAATCTAATGCCGGATTAAATGTGTAGCCACCTTCACCATTAAATTTAAAGCCCAAATCTTCAGTTGCACCATTTCCATTACCACGCCCCGTTCCTGCATAAGTCTCGATACCGATATCAGTACGTTCAACTTTTGACATTGCAATGTCAGCTTCTACGGTCCAGTTAGTATTGATGATGTATTCTGTATTCCAACCGATTGATAATGAATCAGCATCACGAGTGTTGGCATCGTTACGAATCAAAACGCCAGCATCACGGATAACACCTTCAGTAACAAGGCCATTTTCAGCCGTAATTGAGTCAGTACCTGAGTTAGCCCATCCGCCACCCCAAGCACCAGGGATTTCAATACCACGTAGGATTTGCTCATCGTAGAATTTTGTATAAAAAACATCTACAACAGATCGTAAATTATCATTCGGGACAAATTCAAAAACTGCCATGACGCCATCACGTTCAAGTTCACTTGAGCGAACGTATGGTTTTGCACCACCTAAAACTTTGTCTCCATTTGCGTCTTCAGGATAACCCCATGAGTTCCAGCGTTCTTCTTGGTTAGGCGACTGCATTCTAGAATAACCTAATGCAATACCAATGGTGTCATCAGCAAACTGATCAATATATGAAATACTGCCACGGTAACCTTTATCTTCAGAACCTGAATTCAAAGCTCCTAGATCATTGCTTTCTGCACGTAAGTTCATAGCGACTGTTCGCTCACCATGACGAAGAGGGCTAATTGTCTGCATATCTACAGTACCGCCAATGGCTTGTGACATTAGTGAAGCATCAGGCGTTTTATAAACAACTACTGTATCGAGTAATTCAGAAGGGTATTGGTCAAACTCAACACCACGGTTATCATTAATAGAAGCTTGTTCACGTCCATTTAATGTAGCCATCGTGAAATCAGGGCCTAAGCCACGGATTGAAACAACATTGGCACGACCATCAAGGCGTTGAGCTGCAATACCAGGAAGGCGAGCTAATGACTCTGCAATAGAAACATCGGGAAGTTTACCGATGTCTTCTGAAGATATTGCTTCAACTATTGATGAATTAGACATCTTTAGTGATTGTGACTTTTGCAAGCTACGGCGAATACCGGTGACTTTTAGTACTTCAATTGATTCATCTGCAGTAACAGTATCTTCTGCTTCAGCTGCGTAGCCGTACATGCTTGTACTGGCAGCAACCATTGCTAACGTCAGTAAGCTTGGTTTAAATAGCGACATCCATCTTTCCCCTTCTGAATGGCCAACAGCTCTTATAAGTAAGGTAGAGCTGTTAGATTTCTATTATTTATAATTACAGTCTTTATAGTATTTTTCTTCAGCTTGCTTAATTGACTGCATAAGCGCTGAGGTATATTTCCGTTTTGTTGCGGAACAGTGAAGATACTACTCCTAGCATTCTTTGCTCGACAACGTTATGCATACGTATTCAAAGATTGGATAGGCAAAAAAAGACCTTTTTTTTACTTTTAATTAACATTCGAAAGTCATGTTGTCGACTATTTAAGTGACTGAATTATAGCACTAAACCCTCTAGTGTGTATTTTTGAAAAATGTATTAATTCTTTGCATACGTATGCAGCTCTATTGAACCTCATTTCCATATTCACGTATCCTCGAGTCAATTAAATAATAACGACGGCCTGTTACTGGGTCGCAACAAAGAGTTAACTGTAGCAAGGTTGTTTTGTAGTTAATTCGCTTATTACAGAGGGTGTGCGATGAGTCAGTTATCATGGTGGCGTGGCGGAGTGATATATCAGGTATATCCACGAAGCTTAATGGATTCCAATGGAGATGGAGTAGGGGATCTACAAGGGATCATTACTAAACTTGATTACATTGCTAGTTTGAACGTCGATGCTATTTGGATTTCGCCATTCTTTAAATCACCAATGAAAGACTTTGGCTATGACATCAGTGATTACCTCGACGTTGATCCTATGTTTGGCACAATGAAAGACTTTGATGAACTTATTGCTAAAGCACATAAGCTGAATATTAAAGTTGTCATCGATCAGGTGTTAAGCCATACCTCTGACGAGCACGCTTGGTTTAAGCAAAGCAAATTAAGTCGTGATAACGATAAAGCAGATTGGTATGTATGGGCTGATCCACAAGAAGATGGTACAGCACCAAATAATTGGTTAGCCATATTTGGTGGCTGCGCTTGGGAGTGGGAGCCACGTCGTCAACAATACTATTTACACAACTTCTTAAAAAGCCAACCAGATTTAAATTTTCACAATCCTGATGTAAGGGCTGCGGTATTAGATAACGTTGAGTTCTGGCTGAAAAAGGGCGTCGATGGTTTTAGGTTAGATGCGATTACGTTCTGTTACCACGACGAACAGTTACGTGATAACCCAGCGAAACCAAAAGATCAGCGTCAAGGTCGTGGTTTTAGTGAAGATAATCCGTACGCTTACCAATATCACTATTTCAATAATACTCGACCACAAACCGTCGGTTTTATTGAAGATTTACGTGCCTTAATCAATAAATATCCTGGTGCTGTGACGTTAGGTGAAGTGTCATCTGAAGATTCTTTGGCGACGATGGCTGAATATACTCAAGGTGACGAACGCTTACATATGGCTTATAGCTTTGAATTATTAACTAACGATTTTAGCGCTGCTTATATACGTCAAACCGTAGAAGAGCTAGAAGCCAGCATTGGCGACGGCTGGCCATGTTGGGCTATTGGGAACCACGATGTACAGCGGGTTGCAACTCGTTGGGGCAAAGGTGAAACCAATTCAGATCTTGTTAAGATGCTAAATGGCTTACTGTGTTCATTACGTGGCAGTGTTTGCAGCTATCAAGGGGAAGAGCTGGGATTAACAGAAGCCCCGATTGAGTTTGAACAACTACAAGATCCATTCGGTATCGCCTTTTGGCCGATGTTCAAAGGACGTGATGGCTGTAGAACGCCTATTCCTTGGGTAAAAGATCATCTTCAAGCAGGCTTTAGCGAAGCTAACAAACCTTGGCTACCGATACCTGACGAACATAAAGCTTTATCGGTTGATGCTCAGGAAAATGATACTGATTCTACATTGAATGCCTATCGTCACTTTTTGGCATGGCGCAAACAATACCCAGCATTAGTGGCAGGCGACATTAAATTTATCGATACTGATGAGCCTGTTTTAGCTTTTACACGTCATTTTGAAACTCAAACTTTGTTAGTGGTGTTTAACCTGGCAAATACCACTAACCAGTTTGATGTTTCAAACCTTAATATTAAACAAGTTATTGATAATCATGGCTTAGCAAGCGCTGAACTCGTTAATGACAGTGTGCTAAATTTTGATGGGTTTAATAGCTTTTTTGCCATCATCGACTAAGTTGATATTACAGCAACCTTCGGGTTGCTGTTTTAGTTTATAAGCTTGACTCATTATTCAAGCCGATAACTCAGTATAAGTTTCTTAATACAATAACAAGAGTACCTAAATTATGGCCTCAACAATTTCAAGCGGAACCGCAACCGTCAGCCATTCAGGCGATGGGAAATATCGTTTTGCACTCGTATCGCTCACATCATTATTTTTTATGTGGGGTTTTATTACTTGCTTAAATGACATCCTTATTCCTCATTTAAAAGCAGTATTTTCGTTAAGTTATACCGAAGCAATGTTGATTCAATTTTGTTTCTTTGGTGCTTACTTTTTAGTGTCTCTCCCTGCTGGAAAACTCGTTAAAAAATTGGGTTATCAGCGCGGGATTGTCACAGGGCTTGTTATTGCTAGTTTTGGTTGCGCGTTGTTTTATCCTGCTGCTGATTTTGCTGTTTACGGATTGTTTTTAGGGGCACTATTTGTGCTGGCGTCGGGTATTACTATTTTACAAGTCGCTGCCAATCCATACGTTAATGCGCTGGGTAGTGAAGAAACGGCATCAAGCCGCCTTAATTTAACCCAGGCTTTTAATGCTTTAGGTACTACAGTTGCGCCATACTTTGGCGCAATCTTAATTCTGTCAGTTGCCACTGGCGCAGTGGGTGAATTAAGCCATGCACAAGCAGAAGCTGAAGTCGTTAAAATGCCGTACTTGTTTCTTGCTGCTACTTTAGCTGTGTTAGCCGTGATATTCGCGAAACTTAAACTGCCGGTGATTGAAGCGCATGTTGAACCAGATTCAACAGGTGAAGTGACTTATAAAGGCAAAAGCAGTGCACTACAAAGCACTCACTTAGTCTTGGGAGCTATCGGTATTTTTGTTTATGTTGGCGCAGAAGTATCAATTGGTAGTTTTTTAGTTAACTTTTTAGGCGAAGAGCATATTGTAGGACTTAAAGAAGCTGATGCTGCTAAATACATTACTTATTACTGGGGCGGAGCTATGATTGGACGCTTTATTGGCTCCGCTGTAATGCAAAAGATTTCTGCTGGTAAGGTGCTGGCTTTTAATGGCCTGATGGCGGCTGCATTAGTGTTAGTTGCAATGTACACCAGCGGTCAAGTAGCGATGTATGCGATTTTGGCAGTAGGTTTATTTAACTCGATTATGTTCCCAACGATTTTCAGTTTAGCATTAAGAGATCTTGGGCCTCATACTTCACAGGGCAGCGGTGTGCTTTGTCTTGCTATTGTTGGTGGTGCAATCATTCCTTTATTGCAAGGTGTGATGGCCGACAGTATGGGAATACAACCTGCATTTATTTTGCCAGTGGTTTGTTATGCATTCATTATATTTTATGGTGCTAAAGGCTCAAGAATCTAATCTTTAGACCCTATAATCATCTGTACTTATGCGAAAGCAGCCAGTTGGCTGCTTTTTGTTTTTAGTTTATTGGATTTTAGCGCTGATTTATAAGAATCTACACTTGCGCTAGCGTCCGTTAGCTCCTATGATCCAATCGCTTTTCTGTATTAACTTCTTTTTCTTTACTCTGTGAGATCCCCAATGCTGACTTTCCCACTTTCTGGCAGTTCATCTGAACTGGTAATTGATGTGCTAACCATGGTGTTAACTGATGGTAAACCATTAGACAGAGCATACTCTCACAACTTTTCTGGTATGCAATTTCCGCCTGCAGAACTTGCCCGTATCACTACAGTAACAGGTGATATTCTTCGTCGTTTGAATTTATATTGCTACTTAGTTGATATGAAAGCAGATGATATCGAAAGAATGGGGTCAAAGTTACTCAATGGATGGCATTTATTCCATAAACTTGAATTACCTAAGATGGAATATGCATTACAAGTTGATGCAGACGATTTTGCCGCGCGTATCGCAGAAGCTAAAACGCAGCCAGCATTATGGGACGGTTGTCCTGAGTGGTTAGATACTCTAGGTGCTGAGCAATTAGGTGATAAATGGCCAGCAGAAAGAGCAGCGTTAGCAGCAGTACCTAAACGTTATATCCGAGCTAATTCTTTAAAAGGGACTAGAGAAGAATTAAAGCAACGTTTAACCAAAGAATTAGTCGCAACAGCTGAAGTTGACGGGGTAGAAAGTGCCCTTGAAGTTCGCTCTGATTCTGCTTTATTTAAAACCAAAGCATTTAAAGAAGGTTACTTTGAGCAGCAAGACGCTGGCTCACAACTTGTCGCAGCCGCTGTTGATGCAAAACCGGGTATGCGAGTTGTAGATGCATGTGCAGGGGCAGGTGGTAAGACATTACATATTGCAGCGCAAATGAAAGGTAAAGGCCGTTTGTTAGCGATGGATGTTGAGCAGTGGAAACTCGACAATTTAAAGACTCGTGCTCGTAGAGCCGGTGCGCATAATGTTGAGACACGTATTATTGCCAGCAGTAAAACCATTAAACGCTTAAAACTTACCGCAGATCGAGTGCTACTTGATGTGCCTTGTTCTGGTCTTGGAGTGCTTAAACGTAATCCAGATTCAAAATGGCGTGACACGCCAGAACGCCTGCCGGTATTAATTGAGCTACAAAAAGATATTTTACAAAGCTACAGCCGTATGGTGAAAGTCGGTGGGATGCTTGTGTACGCAACTTGCTCGATTATGCCGGATGAAAACCGTAACCAAGTTGATGCATTTATAGCTGCAAATCCTCATTTTAAATTAATCGATGATGAAGAAATTTTGGTTTCAGAACATGGTTTTGATGGTTTTTATTTAGCCCGTATGGAACGTGTAAGCGAAGCCTAGCTTTTGAGTTAGTTGTTGTTGTTTGAATATTTCCAGTTATCTTGGAGTAAGTACTCAGTAAAATTCTAAAGAATTGTTTCAAATAAAATCTAACGATAAACACATCATTAAAAGCAGTATTGTCAGCAGACAATACTGCTTTTTTTATTTTTAGAGCATAAAAATAGCTAATTCTCATTCAAACTAGATTAATCAAATGTTTGCCCTTTTTACAAAGAGTACACTTGTTGGTCACTTGTAATGCTTTTGTTGATTTTATCTTTAAATATGCATAATCTTCATAATATATATGATGCAGTCAAACTGTCATAAACAGTTCGCACTAGGTTTTTAAATCGTAGGAGCTCTATGGATAGCGCGCAGTATAAAGTGAATGATTTTGTGAGTAGCGATGTTTTAACACATCGCTCTTCAAGCATTGAGCGTTATAGCACGATTTTATCTATGGTACTGGAAGGCTCACCACTTCGCGAAATACTCCATTCTTTAGTTTTATCCATTGAAGCACAAAAAATAGGTACCAAAGCCTCGGTTTTATTAATCAGTAATGATAAAAAGCGTTTACTTAATGGTGCAGCACCTAGTTTGCCAGAAGAGTACAACCAAGCTATTCATGGAGTTGAAATCGGCCCTGAGATTGGTTCATGTGGCGCAGCAGCTGCCACAGGTAAGCGGGTTATTGTTGAGGATATTGAAACCTCTCCTAATTGGGCAGCCTTTAAAGAATTACCCCTCAAAGCGGGACTAAAGGCCTGTTGGTCAGAGCCTATTATTGATTCAAATGGTGACGTTTTAGGAACGTTTGCCATGTATTATGATACTAAGAAATCTCCCTCAGCATTAGATCTCGAATTAATTCAAGAAGCGGCAAAGTTAGCCAGTTTATCAATAGAGCGTAGCCAGGCTTTACACTTACAACAACTAACAAGTCGAATATTTAGTAAGTTACCTATGGGCTTAGTGATCACAACAGATTCCCATTCCTTATTACTTGTAAATCCAATGTTCAAAACCATTACTCGAGATTTTACTGCGGACAAATCTGTTTTTGAGCCAGAAGTCTTTTTTGAAAGATCTGATGAAAAAGCATTAAGCTCGATGCTTAAAAATTTAACAAGAGGCAACACGTGGCAAGGGGAGTTGGTTGGTTATAAAAGAAATGGCCAAACATTTGATGCTGAAGTCACGGTGACGACGTTCAGAGATTATCATGGTGAGCAAAATTGTTTCTCTTGGTTAATAACAGATATAAGCGAACATAAAAGTG
Source organism: Shewanella sp. 10N.286.52.E4 (assembly GCF_041468785.1). Lineage (NCBI taxonomy): Bacteria > Pseudomonadati > Pseudomonadota > Gammaproteobacteria > Alteromonadales > Shewanellaceae > Shewanella > Shewanella sp. 10N.286.52.E4. Next base: position 19,473 of record NZ_JBFRJJ010000023.1, on the reverse strand, counting down.
CAAATAAACTGATTCACTTTCAAGCTAATAATGATGCATTAACCAGCCTTGCTAACCGAAGATGTTTTTTAGATAAAATATATGATTATGTTTGGCAGCATGAACGCACAAAACAAAATAATATTGCTTGTAGTGTGCTGCTAATGGACATAGATAACTTTAAGTTAATTAACGACAGCTTAGGTCATGAAAATGGTGACTTTTTGCTTAAAGAAGTGTCAGACCGTTTAAGTTTAATTTCGCCATCCAATAGTATGCTAGCAAGAATCGCCGGTGATGAATTTGGTTTATTTATCCCAGGTCTAATCACCGATAATGAACTTATCGCACTCGCGAAACAGATTAACCAATCAGTTACGGAAGTTGTGATTATTGAGCAGCAGCAAATACATCCGTCGATGAGTATTGGTATTGCGCGTTACCCTGAAGACTCAACCATTGTTGAGTCACTGATTAATTTTGCTAGCCAAGCAATGTATGACGTTAAATTGAAAGGTCGTAACAGCTATCAATTCTTTAATAAAGAAATGCAAAAAAATGCTGAACGTACCGCTTACCTGCAAATGGAACTCAATAAAGCGTTAAACGAAGAAGCATTTGAACTGTATTTTCAGCCTATTGTTTCAGCCAAAACCTCGAAAATAGAAAAGGCTGAAATTCTATTACGCTGGCAATTAAATGGTGAGTTTATATCTCCTGAAGAGTTTATCCCAATCGCAGAGCAGTCAGGGCTGATTGTTCCTATTGGTAAATGGGTAAGACAGCAGGCATTAAAGATCATTGCAGAGTGCTGGCGACAGGGTGAACCGATTGCATTATCAGTAAATGTCTCTACTTGTGAATTTTTAACTGACGATTTGCAAAAACAGTTTCTCCGGTGTTTTGAAGAGTTCATGGACCAACAAACAGAATCTGACTTCCCATTATCATTGCTGACGCTTGAAATTACCGAGTCATTGATGATGGATCAGCACCAGAATATTGAGAGTCTATTGAATCAACTAAGAAGTTGCGGGATTAAAATTTCGGTAGATGATTTTGGTACTGGTTACTCATCGTTATCCTACCTTGCCAATTTTCCTGTGGATCAAATTAAGATTGATAAGGCTTTTATACAGAAAATTGAACAAGGACCCCGTCATAGGGCACTTGTTGAAGCGATTGCAAGCATGAGTAATGCATTAGAACTTGCGGTAACGGCGGAAGGGGTAGAGACCCAAGTACAATTGGATTTCGTAAAAAACAATAAAGTTGATGCTATACAAGGTTACTTTTTTTACAAACCTATGCCTCAGCGAGCATTCTTCGACTTGATTAGCCAGAATAATTCATGACTTAAGCACTACTCACCTTGAATTGTAATCACCATATGTCGCTGACCGCCATGATTACGATGCTCGCCAAGATAGATCCCTTGCCACATTCCTACCGCTAATTGACCATCACTAATTGGAATCGACAGCTCACAACCTAATAGGCTCGATTTTAAATGTGCAGGCATGTCATCACTACCTTCATAGGTGTGCACATAGTAAGGCTCATTTTCAGACGCAGTTTTATTAAAGTAAGACTCAAAATCTTGCCTAACACTGGGATCGGCATTTTCATTAATTGTGATAGACGCAGAGGTGTGTTGTAAGAACACGTGCATTAGCCCGATTGAAAAGTTCGATAATTCAGGGATCTGCTTTAATATTTCATCAGTCACTAAATGAAACCCACGTGGTTTAGCCGTTAAGGTTATTTGTTTTTGAAACCACATTTTCTTCTCTTTATTTCGTTAATTTAGGTTCAAATTGTAGAGATTTTTGGTGAAAACGCCAACAGTCAAAAACACTGCTATAAAAAATTTCAGCAGGATAAAACGCTATTGGCTGTTAAATTCAATTTTTTAGTCCCTTTTATTGACTTGCATTAGCTGAAAGCCTTGTTGTATATGGGTTGTGAGTGGTGTTGGGGAATTCGTGTCATTTTACGATGATTTTTTTCGAGGTATTAAAAAAGTCCAAATTGACTGTCTGATTGTAGTAAAAAACTCAGCACACAGGTGTAAGCTGTGTGTAAAGCGAACGATTGATACAAAGTGTTGCAATTGTTTGTGGTTGATTAATCTCAACTTTAGTTTAAAAGAAAAGAGGGTAGGCACAAAAAAACCGCTCTAAGAGCGGTTCTTAAACTAAAAATAGCGACGTTAATTAACGGCCTATTTAATATTAACCAAGCATAATTTTTGGTTCAGTAAACTTAAGCTCTAATGCTTCAGCCACTTCTTTACAGACTAGTTTACCGTGAATAACGTTAAGGCCATTCAGTAAGTGCTGGTCAGCAAGTAGTGCTTTTTTATAGCCTAAATTAGCAAGTTTAAGAATGTATGGCAGGGTTGCATTGTTCAGTGCAAACGTTGATGTACGGGCTACAGCGCCCGGCATGTTAGCCACACAATAGTGAACAACATCATCAACAATGTACGTCGGCTCTTGGTGTGTTGTAGCGTAAGATGTTTCAACACAACCACCTTGGTCGATAGCCACATCAACAATAGCACTGCCAGGTTTCATGCGTGAAATCATGTCACGCGTCACCAATTTAGGCGCAGCTGCGCCAGGGACTAATACACCGCCAATGACTAAGTCAGCATCAATGACATGACGTTCAATCGCATCTGCAGTTGAGTAAATTGCTTTAACTGACGAGCCAAATTGAACGTTTAAACGACGTAATGCATCAATGCTACGGTCAAGTACAACTACGTCTGCGCCCATGCCCACAGCCATTTGTGCAGCATTTGTACCTACCATGCCGCCGCCAATAATAACCACTTTGGCAGGTTCAACACCTGGCACACCGCCAAGCAACATACCACGACCACCTAGTGACTTTTCAAGGGCGCGAGCACCAGCTTGAATTGACATACGACCTGCCACTTCTGACATTGGTGCAAGTAGTGGTAAGCCACCACGATCATCAGTCACTGTTTCATAAGCGATACATACTGATTTACTTTTAATTAAGTCTTCAGTTTGTGGCATATCAGGGGCTAAATGCAGGTATGTAAATAGGATCTGATCTTCACGCAACATAGCGCGCTCAATGGCTTGAGGTTCTTTAACTTTTACAATCATGTCTGACTGAGCAAACACTTCTGCGGCAGTTTCTAGAATAGAAGCACCAGCGTCAATAAAATCTTGATTGGTAAAACCAATGCCAATACCAGCATCGGATTGTACGAATACATCATGACCTTTAATCGTTAGTTCTCTAACGCTTGAAGGAACCATACCTACGCGGTATTCGTGGTTTTTGATTTCAGTAGGGATACCAATAATCATTTTGTGCCTCTATTTAATCAGTTGTCGTTGTTGACAGTTCAATTGTTATTATAATCGTTCGCCTGAACGTGCTTATTTCAGGGAAGTCTAGTATAGTGCCCAAGACGCAGTTTATGCTGCTAAACTTTACACATTAAAAGATGAATATGTTGTTTTTGTGCTAAAGCAAGGTTAATAATATGGCAAATAATAAAAAAAATTCTGTAAAAGATTTAGATCGGATTGACCGTAATATCCTCAATGAACTTCAAGTTGATGGTCGCATATCAAACGTGGAGTTATCGAAACGAGTAGGGCTTAGTCCTACTCCTTGTTTAGAGCGAGTTAAGCGTCTTGAGAAACAAGGTTACATTAATGGCTACACTGCATTAGTTAACCCACATTATCTTGGTGCATCTTTACTTGTATTTGTGGAAATCACGTTAACACGCGATACGCCTGATATTTTTGAACGCTTCAACAAAGCGGTTCAATTACTCGATGATATTCAAGAATGTCATTTAGTATCTGGAGACTTTGATTATTTATTGAAGACTCGAGTATCTGATATGTCAGCATATCGTCGTTTATTAGGTGAGACACTACTTAAGTTGCCATCAGTTTCTGATACTCGTACTTATGTGGTCATGGAAGAAGTCAAACAAACTAATAAAGTCGCATTAAATTTATTAGCGGATAGCTACTAAACTTTCTGACCAATAAAAATAAAGGGCATTGCCCTTTATTTTTTTGTCCAAAATTTGTTCACACTTAAAAAATGTCACTTATCGGTGTAAAAGTAACCAAATGATTCATGGATAATTAAATTTTGGTTAAGCATCCATCTATCTGAAAACATTAGGTTGAGCTTGGCTTATTGCCATTGCATAATCACTGCAACATCAATGATATTCTGTTATTGTTATCATTCTTCTTAAATTCTTATTCGGGTGTTTTCGTTTGTCTCAGGGAAAAAGTCTTCAAACACTTAGTGGCCTTCAACGCCTTCTCGAAGGTGGATTGATTATATGTTGCATGACAGCAACCTACATTCTTCTTGCGCTCAGCAGTTTTGATCCTAGTGATCCTGGCTGGAGTCAGTCTCATTTCCAAGGTGAAATCAATAATCTTACAGGCGCAGTAGGGGCTTGGACTGCCGATGTGCTGTTTTATTTCTTTGGTTTTATTGCCTATTTAATTCCGGTCATCATTGCGGCCACTGGTTGGTTTATTTTTAATCGCACTCACAAATTATTTGAAATAGATTACTTTTCTGTGGGATTAAGGATCATTGGTTTTATGTTGATGGTGTTGGCATTAGCAGCGCTTGCCAGTATGAATGCCGATGATATGTACGTTTTTTCTGCCGGTGGTGTTGCTGGTGACGTTATTGGCCAAGCCATGTTGCCGTACTTTAACAACCTGGGTACCACATTACTGTTACTGTGCTTTATTGGTGCAGGTTTTACATTAACCACAGGGATCAGTTGGTTAACTGTGATTGAAGCGACAGGCTATGGCACCATATGGTGCGTGAAGAAACTGATCAGTCTTCCAAGTTATTTCAATGGTTCAAATGAAACTGAAGACACGCGTGGCTTTATGTCTGTGGTTGATAAGTTTAAGCAAGGCCGTGACAAAAATAGTGAAGAAGAGGATGTGATTGATGGTGAAGTGCAATCCTCAAATGAACAGCCTTCAATTAAACAGCCTTCAAATAATGAAAAAGCACCGGAACGTCATTATGGCGGTAAGTTAGAACCGCAGTTTGATGTTGTGTCTGACAACACTGACAATCACATAGCAGACGATGAGTACGAAGAAGAGCCAGCCAAACAATCTGTTTTCGCTCGAATGAAGTCTAAAATCATTCCGCGCCGTGAAGAATCACAAGATGATGATCAAGATGCTGAAATTGATAGTGAAACTCAAACTCAAACTAGGGTAGAGCCTCAGGTTAGCATTAACAACACCGCAGATGAATCAAGCCAACCATGGGTTGCATCAGGTGATGCGCCAGCAGTTGATTTAACAAATACTAATCAATTAGATCCGCAGCAAACTAATGACGAAAGTATCGAGTTTGGCGATGAGTTTGAACGCACGACATCTATTGGTGCAACCGTGATGGCTGCGGCAGTTAAAAATCAGCAAAGTGATGACCAACAAAGTGAAAAGCAATTAACTGAGCAGCAGCAAACAAATGCGGCGCAATCTACAGCGGCAGTAGCCTCAGAAAAACCGTATATAGCGGAAGGTATCGTTGTAATACCTGGACAAGATCCACAGGTTGTTATGAGTCAGCCACGTGTTGCCATGCCGCCTTTACCGAGTATTACCTTACTTGATGTCCCTGATCGAAAAGAAAACCCAATCACAAAAGATGAGTTAGATATTGTTGCTCGCTTAGTGGAAACCAAGTTAGCTGACTTTAACATCGTAGCCAATGTTGTTGGCGTATTCCCAGGTCCTGTTGTTACCCGGTTTGAGTTAGAGCTTGCTCCAGGTGTTAAAGCGTCAAAAATTTCTAATTTGTCTAAAGATTTAGCGCGTTCTTTGCTGGCTGAAAGTGTCCGTGTCGTAGAGGTCATTCCAGGTAAAGCTTATGTGGGTCTTGAGTTACCTAATAAGTTCCGCGAAACCGTGTTTATGCGCGATGTACTTGACAGCAAAACCTTTGAAGAAAGCCAGTCAAATCTATCAATGGTGTTAGGTGAAGATATTGCAGGCGACCCAGTGGTCGTTGATTTAGGCAAAATGCCGCATTTACTGGTTGCGGGTACGACAGGCTCTGGTAAGTCAGTTGGTGTGAATGTGATGATCACCAGTATTTTGTATAAGTCTGGACCAGAAGACGTACGCTTCATCATGATTGACCCGAAAATGCTTGAGCTATCAGTTTACGAAGGCATTCCGCATTTATTATGTGAAGTTGTGACCGACATGAAAGAAGCGGCCAATGCACTACGTTGGTGTGTCGGTGAGATGGAACGCCGATATAAGTTAATGTCGGCATTAGGTGTGCGTAATCTTAAGGGCTACAACACCAAGATTAAACTTGCAAAAGAAGCGGGTACACCGATTGTTGACCCGTTATGGAAATCATCTGAAAGCATGGATGAACAAGCGCCTGAGTTAGATAAATTACCTTCGATAGTTGTAGTGGTCGATGAATTTGCTGACATGATTATGATTGTCGGCAAAAAAGTAGAAGAATTGATTGCCCGTATTGCCCAAAAAGCACGTGCAGCTGGTATCCATTTAATCTTAGCGACTCAGCGTCCTTCGGTCGATGTGATTACAGGTTTGATTAAAGCGAACGTACCTACTCGTATAGCATTCCAAGTCTCTTCACGTATCGATTCACGTACCATTTTAGATCAACAAGGCGCTGAAACCTTGCTAGGCATGGGTGATATGCTTTACTTGCCACCAGGTACCAGTGTGCCTATTCGTGTGCATGGTGCATTTATTGATGATCATGAAGTACATAAAGTGGTTGCCGATTGGCATGCCCGTGGTAAACCGCAATATGTCGAAGAAATTCTTAATGGCGTTAGTGATGGTGAGCAAGTGCTGTTACCTGGTGAAACCGCAGAAACCGATGATGATACTGATCAGTTATATGATGAGGCTGTCGCTTTTGTTACTGAAACCCGCAGAGGCTCTATTTCCAGTGTGCAGCGTAAATTCAAAATCGGTTACAACCGCGCAGCCAGAATTATCGAAATGATGGAGACACAAGGTATTGTCAGCACGCAAGGCCATAATGGTAACCGTGAAGTGTTAGCACCGCCACCACCACGTGGTTAATCAGACAATGCCAGCAAACGTTAAACGAAGTTTAATCTTAGTTTGTTAGGCCTAAATGCTACATTGAAATAACGATTACGCTCTTAGAAGTAGTAGGAAAGAATATGAAAAAATGTGTTGGTTTATTATCAATTATCACGGCGCTGTTTATTACGCCGGTTCACGCTGATGATTCAGCAGAACTACGTGAAAAACTGAAAACATTGGCATCTTTAAAAGCTGACTTTAGTCAAGTCGTTACCGACATTAATGATAAAGTCATTCAGTCAGGCCAGGGCGTTTTTGCCCTTGCTTATCCAAATAAATTCTACTGGCATTTAACTCAGCCGGATGAATCTTTAATTGTCGCTGATGGCCAAGACTTATGGATATTTAACCCATTTGCTGAAGAAGTCACCGTGATGGACTTTGCTGATGCTGTCGAGGCTTCACCGATTGCTTTACTTGTTCATCGAGATGAAGAAACTTGGGCGCAATACCATGTTGGTCAAGTAGAGCCTGAGTCAGGAAAAGCCTGTTATATGATTAAACCTAAATCACTCGAAAGCAGTGTAGTTACGGTAAAAGTCTGTTTTGATCACACTCAACTAACCGACTTTAATCTATTGGATGAGCAAGGTAATCACAGTCAGTTCATGTTAACCAATCAAGCCAGTGTGACAGAAGATGAGCAATCATTGTTTGAATTTGTCGTACCGGCAAACGTTGATATAGACGATCAACGTAATAGCCCTGCGCAATAAGGTTTACCGTGTCTAACTTAGGCTTTGATTTCTCCCCCGACTTTCGTCCTTTAGCTGCAAGAATGCGCCCGAGGGAAATCAGTGAATACGTTGGTCAAAGCCATTTGCTTGGTGAAGGCCAACCGTTAAGACAAGCCCTTGAAGCCAATCGTGCTCATTCAATGCTCTTGTGGGGGCCGCCTGGCACAGGCAAAACCACTCTAGCAGAACTCGTTGCTCATTATGCCAATGCTCACGTTGAGCGGATTTCTGCGGTGACCTCAGGGGTTAAAGAAATTCGCGCTGCGATTGAGCAAGCAAAAGCAGTTGCGCAAAGTCGTGGTCAACGTACATTATTATTTGTTGATGAAGTACATCGATTTAACAAAAGTCAACAAGATGCATTTTTGCCGTTTATTGAAGATGGCACGGTCATTTTTGTTGGTGCAACGACTGAAAACCCATCGTTTGAGCTCAATAACGCATTATTGTCACGAGCAAGGGTGTATCTCATTAATCGCCTAGATGGTGATGATATTGCTCAAATTATAAATCAAGCATTAACTGACACTGAACGTGGTTTTGGCAAGCGACATTTCAGCATGCCAGATGATGTTATGCAGCAATTAGCTGCCACATCAGATGGAGATGCCCGCAAAGCACTTAACTTATTAGAGTTAATGAGCGACCTAGTCAGTGACAATGGCAGCTTTACCCAAGAGATGCTTACTCAAGTTGCTGGCCATCAGATGGCCGCGTACGATAAAAATGGCGATCAATTTTACGATTTAATTTCAGCAGTGCACAAGTCAGTGCGTGGTTCATCGCCAGATGCTGCGCTGTATTGGTATTGCCGCATTTTAGAAGGCGGCGGCGATCCTTTGTATGTTGCAAGGCGACTGCTTGCGATCGCTTCTGAAGACATTGGTAATGCCGATCCAACTGCAATGAATATTGCCCTCAATGCTTGGGATTGTTTCCACCGAGTGGGGCCTGCAGAAGGTGAACGAGCCATTGCGCAAGCGATTGTTTATTTAGCCAGCGCGCCCAAAAGTAATGCTGTTTATACCGCATTTAAAGCGGCTCGAACACTTGCTAGAGAAACTGGCCATGAGTCAGTACCAGATCATTTACGAAACGCACCGACTCAGCTGATGAAAAACATGGGGCTTGGCGCGGAATACCGCTATGCTCATGATGAACCTGGTGCATTTGCACCCGGTGAAAATTATTTTCCTGAGTCACTGCAGCAAAGCCAGTTTTATTATCCAACTGAACGTGGTTTTGAAAAAAGAATTAAGGATAAGTTGGCCCATTTAGCTGAACTTGACAGAACAAGTGAGGTAAAACGCTATGATTAGCTTGACCAATATCATGTTTGTGGCACTTGGCGGCTCAATTGGTGCAGTTTTTCGCTATGTTATTTCAATTTTAATGCTTCAGCTATTTGGAAGCAGTTTCCCTTTTGGTACACTGTTAGTCAATATATTGGGATCATTCTTGATGGGCATCGTTTATGCCATCGGTCTTGAAACAAGTCACCTAAGCCCAGAAATGAAAGCCATGGTTGGTGTTGGGCTATTAGGCGCGTTAACGACTTTTTCAACGTTTTCCAATGAAACATTATTGCTTATGCAAGAAGGACTCTTCTTAAAAGCAATTCTCAACGTGTTGTTGAATGTCACGCTATGTATTTTCATGGTATATGTCGGCCAGCAGCTAGTAATTTCTCGCATTTAACTATTAAGAATATAAAACATGTTAGATCCAAAATTTTTGCGTAACGAACTTGAAGTCACAGCTGAGCTTTTAGCTAAACGTGGCTTTATCCTTGATGTTAGCCGTCTTACTGCCTTAGAAGAAAAACGTAAGTCGCTACAAGTGGAAACAGAAGAATTACAAGCGTCCCGTAATGCAATCTCTAAATCCATCGGTCAAGCTAAGTCTCGTGGCGAAGATGTCAGTGAAATCATGGCAAAAGTAGGGGATTTAGGTTCTCAACTGGATGCGAAGAAAACTGAACTAGCTGAGTTATTAGCTGAGTTAAATGGTATTGCGATGAGCATGCCTAACTTGCCTGATGATGCAGTACCTGCTGGCGCTGATGAAAATGACAATGTTGAAGTGCGCACATGGGGCGAGCCAACTAAATTTGATTTTGAAGTCAAAGATCATTTAGACCTTGGTGAAGGTTTAGATGGCTTAGATTTTAAAAGCGCAGTTAAAATTACCGGCTCACGCTTTATCGTAATGAAAGGTCAAATTGCGCGTTTAACCCGTGCAGTTGGTCAGTATATGTTAGATCTTCATACTGAAAATCACGGCTATACAGAAATGTATGTGCCGTTATTAGTGAACGAAGAAAGCTTACTGGGTACGGGTCAATTACCAAAATTCGGTGAAGACTTATTCCACACCAAACCAGCGACTGAAGAAGGACAAGGCTTAAGCCTTATCCCTACTGCTGAAGTGCCATTAACCAATATGGTTCGTGACACGATTGTTGAAGAAGCGAATTTGCCTCTTAAAATGACAGCATTAACATCTTGTTTCCGAAGTGAAGCTGGCTCTTACGGTCGTGATACTCGTGGTTTAATTCGTCAACATCAGTTTGATAAAGTAGAACTTGTTCAAATCGTTAAGCCAGAAGATTCAATGGCAGCACTTGAAGAATTAACTGGTCATGCTGAAAAAGTACTACAAGGTTTAGGTCTTCCATACCGTACCATGATCTTATGTACTGGCGACATGGGCTTTGGCGCTGCCAAAACTTATGATTTAGAAGTATGGTTACCTGCGCAAAACACTTACCGTGAAATTTCTTCTTGTTCAAACATGAAAGATTTCCAAGCACGTCGTATGCAAGCGCGCTACCGCGGTGTTAATGATAAAAAGCCAACGCTTTTACATACACTGAATGGTTCTGGTTTGGCAGTAGGGCGCACAGTGGTAGCGATTCTTGAAAACTACCAAAATGCTGATGGCTCAATTACTATTCCTGAAGCGTTACGTCCGTATATGCGTGGACTTGAAAAGATTGCTTAGTAGATAACGCTAATAGCCATCGACATTGCCAAAGGTTAACAGTCCCTTTGGTAATGGGATAAACAATAAAAACCAAACATCATGTTTGGTTTTTTTATGGCAACAAATCATTTGCTGTTGTCCACCACTTAAAAAGTAAAAATGAAGATGTTAGAAATCGAATATGTCATAGATGGGATGTCGACAAAGATGTATGTCGACAAAACGCATTTTTTTAAGTTATCTGATAACCAATGGGTTTTAGCTGGTGACTTGGCGGTTAGTGCAAGTATCATCGCTAGAAGTGGCACTGCTGCATCTATAGTAACAGTGATTGAAATTGACCCAAGGTACCATTATTGTGATGTTAAATTGAGTCATAATCATCATTTCTTTGTCACCAAAAATCCAAGTTCAGCACTAGATAAAAACTGTGAAATAGCGCCAACTGATCCCCTTGAATTAATCCCCTATGAGTTAGCCAATAAACCTTCTTACCACCCCAATGGTGAACCAACAGGGCACCATAGTGGCCCATGGGTAGCGGCGAGACATATTAATAATAAGGGTGAACATATCTTTGGTTGGGGCAGAGCTGATGACGTAATGTGTGCTGAAGATGCAGCGGTCAATGATTTGAAGACTAAAGTTGGCGGCGATACATTATTGAACCGTAAAAATGTCACCATATCCCATGCATATATTCGTAAATACACTAAAAAAGGCCGGTTAATCAATAAAATGAGTCCTTGTACATATTGCCGTGAAAACTATGGATCGGCTTTAAATGATAAAACGGTGGGAGAAAGTGACTTAATTAAACCTGGGCGAGATCACCTGCCAGAGTAAAAGATAACTTAAAGGTAATTGTTTAACTTTAAAGCTAATTGTTATTAATTTAACTTGCTCTTATCTCAATTTATTCAAACCTAATGTCTCTAGGTCGTATTCAACTAAAGTGACCTTAATTGAGTAAAGTGACTAAAGTTACCCAAATTGAGTAAAGTAAGATAAGAGCAGTGTTTCTTTTCTACTGTAAAATTAGATGCATTTAGCAGGTTTTGGTAACCCAGCTATCTTAGTTGCCTGTTTAGCAGGTCCGACAGGAAAAAGGGTATACAAGTATTTAGAGTTACCTTTATCAGCCCCTAATGACTGACCTATAGCCTTAACCAATACACGTATTGCAGGACTGGTTTTAAACTCTAAGTAAAAATTTCGAACAAAATTAATCACTTCCCAATGTTGCTCGGTGAGTTCAATCTCTTCTGTTGCTGCCAATGTTGGCGCCATTTCTGGCGACCAGTCTGTGTAATTTTTTAAATAACCTTTAGCGTCAACTTCAATGTGTTGACCGTTAAATTCAAATGATTCTACCAAGTGATCACCTTAGTGTGTTGCAATGTAGCCAGTACAAACTGGTCATAATCAATGATTGAGATATTGGCTGATTGAGGTAAACGCTCGCTTAAGCCTCTGGCTTCAATGTCTTCAATTAACACATACAGTTTGAAGTCAGCTAAACGTTGTTGCCATTGAGTATTGAGTAAACAATTTAGCGCATCGTCAGCGAGTAAAATGCTGTCTTGAGCATCAATGTAACGTAAACAAGTGTTAAGGGCGTTATCAGCCGTTGCTGAGCTTTGAATATGGTGCAATATCATAGTTAGTAGACCACCACTTCATTTGCCTGCTGAATTAATAGCTGTATCTGTTTAACATTCGCCATTTCAGCTTCAAAATTAAATTCACTTTCTTTTAAACCAAATTGTTTAGCTGATTCTTGGCAAACCAAAACAGTGTCAATATCATATAAACTAAGCGCTTTAAAAGTGGCTAAGTAATCCTTACTGCCGACGAGTTCAGGCTGCTGTTCAGGCAATAAATGTAAAACCGCTTCATCAGTAAATACCACACTAACTTCTTGCTCAAAGCTTGCACTTAACATGGAAAAATCGAGTCCTTCGCGACTAGAAGTATTGCCTATTGGGCTATGTCTAAAGATGACACATACTTTTTTCATTAACTGAGTACCTTTGTCTTACCGCTGTATTTAATCATTAGAAACAAATCAATCTATCTGATTGTTCAATACCGGTAACGAGTTCACCGAGTCCGCCCATTGTGAATTTGTCACTGGCGTTGAAAGCATCTTTACGGTTTTCGTTTGCATCCTGTGCCGACAAAACCCCACGCCTTAAGGCAGCAGAAACACAATTAACAAGATGTAGATTATGTTCAGTGGCGAGTTTAGTCCAAGCTCGATGTAAATCATGCTCGTCAGAGGCGGGACAAATTAAAGCGCTACTGTTCATCACACCATCTTGATAAAAGAAAACATGACTGACTTGATGACCCAAAGACAAAACGCTTTCAGTAAAACGAAGGGCGCGGAAACTGGCGGTAGAGCCATAAACTGTGCCATTAACTTGGATAATAAATTTATTCATAACAATAAAAAATGGCTCCTGTAAGGGAGCCATTTTAGCGTAGTTAGCTGATTAATCACAAGGTCATAAATAAGTGATTAATACCGATACTCACTGATTAATCATCGTTACCCATGCCTAACAAGTGTAGTAGGGCCATGAATAAGTTAATGAAGTTTAAGAATAATGAGATTGTTGCGCGAATATAGTTTGTTTCGCCACCATTTACGATACGGCTTGTATCATAAAGGATTAAACCAACCATAATCATCGCTACAGCTGCTTGCAGTGCCATAAACATCGCGCCGCTGTTTACAAAGAACATGTTGATTAAAGAAAGACCAATAACCACAAGTAAACCAGCAAATAAGAAACCACCCATAAAGTTAAAGTCTTTCTTAGTGGTGATTGCGTATGCTGATAATGAGATAAAGATGACTGAGGTTAAACCAAAGGCTTGCATAATAAGCTCTGGGCCATTCGCCATACCAACATAATGGTTAAGAATGTAACCTAGTGATGCACCTTGCATACCTGTAAATGCGAAAACCCAAGCTAAACCCGAAGCATTATCGGCTTTTTTCAAGGTAACCATCATGACTACGATACTGCCTAGTGATAGACCGATAGACATGAAAGGACCGATGTTCATCGCCATTGCAACACCAGCCATTACAGCTGCGAATGCTAATGTCATGGACAATAACATGTAAGTGTTTTTAATGAGTTTGTTGGTTTCCATCGTCGTAGCTTGTTGGCCCGACAAAGTTTGTTGATTCATAACAGTCTCCAAGACGTTAAAAAAATGATGTTCCTATATAAGAAAGCTTTGGAACATACTGATAAATTACTAATGACTTAAGTTGATGATACCTGAGCTTTACTACAGCTTAAAGTAATCTTCGTAAACGAATTGCATCAGGAACAATAAATATTGTGTAAATCAGAGAGCTAACTCACCTGATTACCTAAAAAAGGCTTATTAAAAGGCAAATTGGATCACGCTAAATCCAATGATAATAATGTCATTGTTAAAAAATTAGCTTAACTGAACATTAAATCTGACATTTAGCTCATTACAATTGAATAACTGGCTTAATTAATTGATAAAAATGAGACATCAGCAATTTTCATCGTTTACGCTAACCACTCTCGATGCAGTTTATCTGTATCACCTAGATAATCTAATACCCATTCCAGTGCCGGAGACATCTTTTCTTGGTTCCATGCTAAACAGCAAGGGCTGGCATTCTTTGGGTTCTCCAGTGTTTTAGAAATTAACGAACCTGATTGAATAAACGGTTTAGCAAGGTTCAGCGGCATATAGCCAATACCTGAACCATCCCTGAAACAGTTAATTGCGCGGATCCAGTCTGGCACGACCAAACGTCGCTGATTATCTAATAACCATGTCGTGCGTTTTGGGATTTCTCGCGACGTATCTTCAAGACAAATAGAAGGGTACTGACGTAGTTCATCATCTGAAAGCGGTGTTTCAATATCGGCCAGAGGATGATTTTTACTGACCAAGAACGCCCATTCAATGTCGCGCATGTCTTTATATTGAAAAACGCCACCGACAGGAATAGCGGTAGTTGCGCCAATGGCAATGTCACTTCGACCAGTTGCCAATGCTTCCCAAACACCATTGAAGACTTCAATGCGGATGATAAGTTCTACATCGCTAAAGTGGCGGTAGAAGTCGGCGATTAATACGCTGATCCTATCTGCACGGACAATATTATCTAGTGCAATGGACAAAGTAGGCTGCCAGCCATTTGCGACACGCTGAGTACTGCGCTTTAAGTCGTTCATTTCAGCTAGTAGTTCTCTTGCATGTTGCACGAAGTGTTTACCCGGTTCAGTTAAGCTTACACTTCGATGATGCCTTTCAAACAAAATGACACCAAGTTCGTCTTCTATTTGTTTAACGGCATAACTGACGGCTGATGGAACTTTGTGTAATTGATTGGCCGCAGCGGTGAAACTACCGACACGCGCGACTATATCTATCATTTCCAATGCTTGTTCTGAAAGCATGAAGGGCTATCCTTTGCTATGAAAAATTATGAATGCAGTCATCAAAAGTAAACGTTTCACAAAGTTTTTGCAAGTCATTAGACTGCACGCAGTTTTTAATAGTCTCAACTTGGAATACCTTTTTACATGAACAATGCATCATCCATTACCACTAATTCAAAGTCTGCAAATTTGCAGTACTTTATTTTGTTAGGTTACCTCGCTTTACTGAGTATGCTGGGCTTTATTGCTACAGATATGTATTTGCCTGCATTTCAGAATATTGCAGATTCATTTTCTACTAGCTTAAATAATGTGGCCTTTTCATTAACCACCTTTTTGGCAGGCTTAGCGCTAGGACAATTATTATATGGTCCACTAGTTGAAAAAGTAGGTAAGCAAAAAGCATTAATCATCGGTCTTGCATTGTTTGCAGCGGCCAGCGGCGCGATCGTTGCTAGTGAATCAATTGTGATGCTTAATATTGCGCGATTTTTTCAAGCGTTGGGTGCATGTAGTGCTGGCGTGATTTGGCAAGCGATTGTGGTTGAAAAATATGATGCTGAAAAAGCACAGAAAATATTTTCAAACATTATGCCGCTTGTTGCACTTTCACCAGCAGTTGCACCACTGATAGGTGCATCAATTGTCAGTAATTTTGGCTGGCGTGCCGTCTTTATCACATTGGTGATTATTGCATTGTTATTAATTGTATTAACTAAGTGGTTAGTCGCGGCTGAGACCAAGCAAGCGGAAGTACAAGAGAGCATTAGCTACAAGTCGATTTTAAAAAATACGCATTATCTAGGTAATGTGGTCATTTTTGGCGCTTGTTCCGCTGCTTTCTTCAGTTATTTAACGGTTTGGCCAAGTGTAATGATCAAGTACGGTTATGAAGCGCAGGCCATTGGCTTAAGCTTTATTCCTCAAACCATTATGTTCATTGTAGGTGGCTACATGAGCAAGGTGTTGGTGAAAAAGCTTGGCGCACCGACAGCACTTAAGTATGTATTAGCGCTGTTCTTTGTGTGTGTTGCTGCAATCGCTATCGTGACATTAGTTATGAAAATTGAAAGTATTTACCCATTACTGATCGCTTTTTCAATTTTAGCTGCTGGTAACGGTGCAATTTATCCTATCGTAGTGAACAATGCGCTGCAGCAATTCAGTAAAAATGCGACTAAGGCGGCTGGTTTACAGAACTTTATTCAAATTGGTATGGCATTTGGTGCATCGAGTATTGTGGCTCTGTTAGCCCAATATGCTGAAATGACCATTGGTTTAGGGGTGACATTAAGTGCTGTAGGCGTGTATTTGGGCTACTTATTATCAAAGCATGATAACTGGACTTCAGTTAAACAATGTTTTGTAAAGCCAGATCCTGCTCGAATTAGCGCCTATGCTGATAAAAATTCAGCAGAGTGATGCCATCTTAAGCAAACGGTAAGTTTTATGTAAAGTTATGCTTTACAGAAAACGTTGAGGACATTATTATTTTCGACGTTCGGAGAGATGGCAGAGTGGTCGAATGCACCGGTCTTGAAAACCGGCATGGGTTTGTAGCCCATCTAGGGTTCAAATCCCTATCTCTCCGCCATATTTAGAAAAGCCCGCTAATTTTTAGCGGGCTTTTTGCGATCTAGAATTTAATATATAAAACAACATAGGTTTGTAGTTCATCAATATAGGGTTCCTCTTTCAAAAATACGCTATCTCTCCGCCAAATTTAGAAAATCCCGTTACTGCAAAGTAACGGGATTTTTGCTTTGTGGAATATTAAGTTTCACTGAAAAGGTTTGTAGCGCACTAACGTAGGGTTCCTCTTTCAAAAATACGCTATATCTCCGCCATATTTAGAAAAGCCCGCTACTTAAAAGTAGCAGGCTTTTTGCTATGTGGAAATTGAGTGAGTTCGGCAAGAGAATTAAAAGGTTTGTAGCGCATTAACGTGGGTTCCTCTTTCAAAAATACGATATATTTCCGCCATATTTAAGAAAAGCCCGCTATTTATAGTGTGCTTTTTACTCTCTGTATTTGGACTAATTATCTGTTCTTTGGCATTCGTGGGCATACATCAACGTTTAGGTGTGGCCTTTATGCTAGTATCACAAGCTTGGGATTCAGCTTATAGCCTTTACTCACCTTATATAGTGGGTAGCACATGAGTTTTACTGGTGCAGTTAGCTAATCAACTATTAAGCAAAATGGAGTTGTCTTTTGTATTCGTGAAACCGGATATGCGAACATCATAATTTATGAGTTTTAAATCAAACAAATACAGCATTGAATCTACAGATTATCAAATCGGACAGGATAATGTGACTAAATTGGGCATGGATGTTCACAACACAGTTTTTACCGCTTCAGTCGGGCTCTCTCTTCTCTTCATCATCACCTTATTAGCACTTTCCCCAGCGGATGCCAAAGCTGCCATCGATTCAGTAAAAGGCGCAGTACTATCTAATTTCGATTTCCTTTTCATGTGGGGCGCAAACATAATGCTGCTGCTTGCAGTCGCAATTGCGTTTTCACCTTTAGGGAAAATTCGTTTAGGTGGTGATAAAGCCAAGGCTGATTATTCCTTGGTATCCTGGATAGCCATGTTATTTGCTGCTGGTATGGGCATAGGCTTGATCTTTTGGGGTGTGGCTGAGCCAACTGCATTTTATACCAACTGGTTTGGCACCCCGTTAAATGTTGACCCATTTACCCCTGAAGGACGTGAAGTGTCATTAGGGGCGACTGTTTTTCACTGGGGTTTTCATGCGTGGGCCATTTATGGCATGACTGCGCTTTGTCTTGCTTATTTTG
Organism: Shewanella sp. 10N.286.52.E4; assembly: GCF_041468785.1. NCBI lineage: Bacteria > Pseudomonadati > Pseudomonadota > Gammaproteobacteria > Alteromonadales > Shewanellaceae > Shewanella > Shewanella sp. 10N.286.52.E4. The sequence continues at coordinate 1,347 of NZ_JBFRJJ010000023.1, read as the reverse complement.
TTTATAACAAAGGTCTGCCTTTATCGATGCGCTCGGTGTTCTATCCGTTACTAGGCGATAAGGTTTGGGGCAAAACAGGGGATGTCATTGATGTATTAACTGTGCTGGTGACTCTGTTTGGTTTAGCTACTTCGCTCGGTTTAGGCGGAACTCAAGCTGCAAGTGGTATCAGCCATGTGTTTGGCCTTGAAAATAATCTCTTTCTTCAGCAATTCATTATTATGTTGATCATGGGATTAGCCATAGTCTCTGTGCTTAGAGGGATGAATGGAGGTATAAAATTTTTAAGTAACCTTAATATGGTTATTGCCTTTGTCTTTATTATCTTCATTGTCGTGCTGAATTTCACAACGGTACTAGATTCAGTCGCTACCGCACTTACAGGTTACGTTAAAAATATCATTCCTTTGAGTCAATCTTCTGGTCGAGAAGATACCACATGGTTACATGGTTGGACCGTTTTCTACTGGGCCTGGTGGGTCGCTTATGCTCCTTTCTTTGGTATGTTCGTGGCACGTATATCTAAGGGGCGCACTATTCGTCAGTTCCTTTTATGTGTATTGATAATACCAACAGCGGTGACATCAGCGTGGATGTCTATTTTTGGCGGTATCGCAATTCAACAAGTGATTGATAAAGTGGGGCAGTTAGGTATAGATCAAGGTATTGCTGACGTATCTTTGAGTTTGTTCTACATGTTAGAAGCTTACCCACTCGGAAATATATTATCGCTTATCGCAATCGCACTAATTATTGTTTTCTTTGTGACGACATTAGATTCAGGTTCAATTGTGATTGATGGCATGACTGCAGGTGGTAAGTTAGAAGTGCCTGATCGACAGAAAGTGGTTTGGGTCTTTATTTCTGGTGCCATTGCTATGGTAATGCTGTGGATTGGTGGTACTCAATCAATTCAAGCTCTACAGTCGATAACAATTATTGCAGCGTTGCCATTTACTATTATCTTACTTTTAGCTTGCTTCAGTTTGATCAAAGGATTATTGACTGAAACTGATCGAAACAAGCAGATCGATAATGTCAAAGAAGCAGTCTAAAACTGTCAAGCCTTTTGGTTTAAGTCTATTGGTTTAAGCCTTTTGGTTTAAGCCAATTGGGTTTGAGTAGATTTAGCTTGAGCTGTTTTTACTTGAGTAGATAGGTTTAAGTATGAGAACCAATTAAATGACTTAGTGTTAATAAAACACATTTACTGGTTTTAACGTACGCCATGTGGTGTAAACCGTTAAAAAAACAGCATGGTGATGTTATGTTGAGCAAACGAGTCATTTAATTGAATTTATCACTTTACAGTGAACCCCGAGGACATTATTATTCTCGGCGTTCGGA
>NZ_JBFRJJ010000022.1:293641-396954 GCF_041468785.1 Shewanella sp. 10N.286.52.E4 | reverse complement strand
TTCGGCAAGCTACAAAAATCACTAACGCTTACGATGGGGCGTCCCTTCCCCTCGAAAGCTAGCCAGACATCCATGTCTGGACTCACGCGACTTTCTTGCTTACCTCGATTCAAATTGAATCTTCTAGCTAATTAAAACTAGATATTTTAGTTTTTTAAATTGACACGAATACAGTCAAATCGAAGAGATGAAAATTCGGGTGTAAGCACCGCGGTGACCGTCCATGACATGGACGTCATGGCCGAGCTTTCAGGGACCTTTTGATTTAAATAAAGAATGCAGCGTATCGCAGTTGTATCTGCACGATAGCCTGCGGCAGGCAATGGGTTAAATTACAGTCATGGACTACTGAAATTGAGTCAATGTAAATGAAGTATAAAGTTGATGCTAGTAACTCGTTTATGCCCCTTTGCGAGTTACATCCGATAAGCAGTACAGATAAGTAACATGCCCGTTGACCTACTTTTACGAATCGATAAGTGACTGCTGCTGATTACTTCTGATAAGGCATCAATTTCAATGCTCACTTTGCAAATATTTGTGCTCGTTTATCCAATACCACTCTGGTAGAGTGCATATAAATCAATAGCTTTACTTTAGTAAGGCTTAAATAATAGGTTTATTAAATGTGCATGCGCGCTTGCCAAATAAACGCGCATGCGCACTATACAAATGTTAGGTTCTTAAGGAGATTGAGCATCGATTATTCGAATATACCACTAGCACCAATTGCTACTGTGGTTGCTGCACTTATAACTTCACTTATTGCTTTTGTGAACCTGACTCTTAGTAAGGAACAAAAAACCTCAGAGTTTAGGCAAGCGTGGATAGATGGTTTACGTAATGACTTATCCGTATTTTTGTCTTCTGCGCGAGCTTTGTGTCGAGTTATGCAAGAGGTGCGAAGTCCACAAAGCGCAGATGAAGACGTTGAGTGTTTTAGGTTTAATAACGATCAAGTTGGAAAAATGAGATTTGAAGGCGCTGAAGCGCTATATCGTATAAAACTACGATTAAACAAAAGTGAACCTAAACATATCAAACTCAATGAATTGCTTACGTCTGCTACAACAATTCAGAATCAAATAAACATTGCTAAGGGTACGGATTACACTGAAGCCCTTAATGCTATAGAGAATGCATCGTCATATTCTCAAGATATTTTGAAAGATGAGTGGGAAAGGGTTAAAAGCGGAGAAAAATCATTTCGAGTGGCTAAAAATATAGTTATGCCATTAATAATGGCCATTTCTTTAGTCTTTATTACTGCTTTGCTGTTTAACTCACCAGAACCTAACAAGAAAATAAACAAGGACAAAAAACAGTTGGCTTTTGCTCCTGCGTCGCTTATTTTAACCAACTAATTTTTGCCTGTTATTTAGGCGTTATGTTTCAAAGGAGTAGTAGTTGTTACCTAAAGAAAAAATCTTGTTTCTTTGCGCATTTTTAGTCGCGGCATTTGCTGTAGTAACATACTTTTTCAACTTTCATTATGGATTTTCTAGTGAAGCAGCTGACTGGGGGAGTTTTGGTAGTTATTTGGCAGGAACAATTACAATTCCATTTAGTATCGTAACGTTGTATTTTATATATAAAACATATGTAGCTACTGAAAATACTTTAACAAGCAATTTGATCTCAATTAGAGCTTCTGAAGCTCACGATGCAATACGTGAAGCTTCTAATTTTGTAGAACAATCTCTAGATAATACGGTTTTATTCCAAGATAATGAAGTTACCTTTAGAGACTTGCACAATGATTTATCAAAATTTAAGCATATTCCAACACTTATAGAAACAGATCATATTTTCAAGCATCGCTACCGAATTTCTGTAGCTAAACCTATTCTTTGTCTCTATGATTTTTTAAACGCAGCAGAAAGTCAATTTGGAATAACGCCAACAATTCGGTTCTACAAAATACGTTATCAGTGGCTCATTAATTTACACAATGAACATAATCTTCAAGAAATAAATATGCCAAAATTTGGTATTACGTCAAAACAACTTGAAGATTACTTCTACAATATCGAGTGAAAACATAACAAGAAATTCCAGCAGACGCCTACGGCGCAGTTGAATTTGGCGTTACCGAATATCCGCTTGCCATATTTCACTACTGAGACTCACCACTTTACGAGCTTTACTCTATCTAATTTCTGTCCAACAACATGTCGGGACGTAAACCATTTACCTTCTATTATTGAGTTTGCAAGCGAACATATTCTAATGTTTTCCACCACCTATCTCGTAATTCTAAGCTAGAACAAATTACCAACAATGCTATTCAGATAATGTGATACTTTATCTGTCTCAAACCTCTGTATTATTGGGATAAATCTATGTGGATAGCGCTGACAATCCTTGCCGCTTTTATGCAGTCTTGGCGTAATGCATTTCAAAGTGAACTGAGTCAACAAGTGAAAGTTAGCGGTGTTACCCTTGCGCGGTTTATTTGGGCTGGGCCTATTGCGGCCGTGTATCTCATTAGTCTTTATCAGCTGCAACCGAGTGCTATTCCTACCTTTAGTTATCCTTTTTACCTGTTTGTTATTGGTGCATCTTTAATGCAAATCCTTGCGACAGGGTTGATGGTTAAATTATTCCAACTGAAAAACTTTGCGGTTGGGGCTGGGCTTGCTAAAAGTGAAGCCTTAGTGGCCGCCATATTAGGTGTACTGTTTTTTGGTACTAGCTTGAGCTTGTTAGGTTGGCTCGGGGTTATTATTGGTGCTGTTGCTGTCATGCTACTGAGTACGCAAAAAGGGGTTAAACGCTTATCGCTTAATACCATAATACTGGGTATTAGTAGCGGTATTGCGTTTGCGTTTACTTCGCTATGGGTACGAGAGGCGAGTTTGCTGTTAATTGTAGACTCTGCAGTTTCTACTCCTATTCCTTTTACTCACCGCGCTGCTTGGGTACTGCTGTCAGTGATTGGCTTGCAAACAATTATTCTAGTGACTTATCTAGCGATGAAAGACCGATTGACGTTATTGGCATTATGGCAGCGACCAAGGCTGACGATTTTGATCAGTGTTTGCAGTTGTATCGCATCCATTGGTTGGTTTAGCGCGATGTCATTGCAAGCGGTGCCTTATGTAAAAACCTTAGGCCAAATTGAAGTGTTTTTTACTATGCTCATCAGCGTTTTTTGGCTCAAACAAAAGATTAAGGTAAATGAGGTATTAGGGTTAGTGCTAATCGCAGTCGCCGCAATTTTAGTGATGTGGACCTAGTGCGTACTTAATCATTAAGTGTTTTAAACTAATGATGAAATAATGCCAAAAGGTGATTTTAATTTGTTGTTTTTTCATACTATACTGGCGTAAATAAAACCAAGAAGTTCGATTCAGGGAGTGTTTTATGCGTTATTCTTTTCGGCTAACTCGTATCGCGTTGGCGTGCGCCAGTTTATCTTTAGTATTCAGTGCCACTATAGATGCTAATAGCATACCTACTGGCACATCTACCTCCGCAGTAACTAATGCTAGCAATGATATGCCACCTGCAGCTTTTACTCCTGAGCAAGTCACTACGCCTCAAGACAGCGAATTTGATTGGTTGCAATTATCTTCACTTGAACTGCTAAAAGGTGAAATTAAGAACCTTTATGATGATCAATTAGAGTTCGAAAGTGATGAGTTAGACACCTTATTTATCGATTGGGAAGATGTAAAGGTGCTGCAAAGTGCTGATGTGGTGAGTATTGGCTTTATGGATTTAAGCACCCAAAGCGGCAAGCTATTAGTTCGAGATGGCAAAATGTATATAGACGGGCAAGAATTTCAGCGAGATCAGATTCTAACGATCATTGCTGGTGAACAATCTGAGTCTAATTATTGGTCGAGCAAAATTAGTTTAGGGGCAAATTTTCGCTCAGGTAATACGGAACAAATAGACTATAGCGCCATTGCTAAAACCAAACGCCGTACTACTGAATCTCGTTTCAATATTGATTATATTGGGAATTATTCAAAATCGGACAGCGAAGAGAAGATTAACAATAATCGTATTAATACCAACTTTGATTGGTTTTTATCAAAGCAGTTCTATTTGCGTCCTGTGTTTGCCGAAATTTATACCGACAAGTTTTTAAACATTGAATACAAGGTTACTGTCGGTTCTGGTTTGGGTTATAACATTATTGATAACTCGAAAACGGAGTGGAGTATTTCGGGCGGTCCTGCATATACATATACCAAGTTTAATAATGTTGAAGATGGTGAAAGCACTGATAGCAGTTCGGCTACAGTGGTGGTTGAAACGGTGTACGATACTGAATTAACCAGTGATATGGATTTTATTACTTCTTATCGTGTGCAATACGGTGATGACGACTCTGGTGGCTATACTCACCATGCTTTGGCGACATTAGAGATTGAGCTAACCGACATTTTTGATTTAGATTTATCCTTCGTGTGGGATCATACCGCCAGTCCGCAACCTGATTCAGACGGTTTGACGCCGAAAAAAAATGATTATCAATTTATTGTGGGTTTTGGTATCGATATTTAAGTGAGTTTTTAAGCTTACAAGTTAACGTTAAAGGCTCAGTAATGAGCCTTTTTTATTTCAGCTGTCTCGTTCTGGCATGTGTTTTCGATTGTAATGACTATAGCCATTAATCACTAAGTGGCTGACCAAGGTGCCAATTAATGCACCCGCAAGTAAATCCCCTAAGTAATGATAGTTCTGACCCAATTGTCCCATCAAAACAGCCACCATTGAGCTACACCAAAGCAACCGATATTGCGGCGCAAAGTGCCAAAATAGACTGGCAAAAGCAAAGGTGAGCAATGCATGACCTGATGGAAATGAATGAAAGCTATTAGAAAGTGAAAAGGGGTGAAACTCTTCAACGCCATGGGTAATCCACGAAAAATTATCGTTAGTCCAGGTTTCTGGCCAAGTACGGCCAAAGACCATTTTAGCGCTTACGCGCACTATGGTGGCGATGATGGCGACTAAAATGATGATGCGCCTGAGATGAAAAAGGTGTTTGTAGTGTTTGTAAAAGCTTACTAGCACAACAATGAGTGCAATGATTTCAAGTAATAAAGGGGTTTTAGAAAAGCTTTGTAATAGCAGGTTAGATTGAAGATTAACGTGCATGTACTCAGCAATAGTTCGATCAAAAAACGCGATACTGATCAGGGTTACTAGCCCACAACAGATGTAAGCAGCAACCATTTTTCGAGTAAAAGGAATTGTCTGAACCACAGAAGATGTTTTAATTCGTTTGCTATCGTCGTATTTATTAACAGACATTATAAGTCGGGTTGAGTTAATTGGTTGATCTTGTCCGTCATCGCGTTATTGGCTGGGGTTTTGATTTGATGAACACCGGCACGAGCTGCAACAAAGCCATTAATCTGAGCTATTTCTGTCATGCGTTGATATTTCACATCTTGATGCATGGATGAGAAGTTATTAGCTGTGAGGGTAATGACCTGAGCAATAGTCTCAAGTGATTCCGATAAAGATATAGTGATGCCTTCAGCATTTGCGACAGCGACACATTCAGTGGTGATGGCATTTATTTGCTGCTGATACTGTGGTTGAGCTAATTGACCATTTGGGCATTGCTCGATGGCAGTGATGGGGTTAATGGCGCAATTCACAATGAGTTTTTGCCATAAACCGAGCAAGATATTATCACTGATTTGGCTGTTAGGAATGGCTGTAACGAGTAGTTCAATTAACTGCGGAGTTAATTTATGGCCATGAAAATGTCCGAATACTGTTTTGCCGGTACCTGTTTGACGGACATGACGCTCAGTTACTTTTATTGCCGCTTGAGAGGTTGTGCCGAGATACAGATTGATATCAGTTCTTTGCTGAGATGCTAACAACGCCATGACCTGTAAATGCGGCCCCATACCGTTGTGCAAAAGGAGTAAAGTGGCATTGTGGGGCAGTTTGTCAATTAACGCTGTTAACGCCGCTTCGACTTGATAGGACTTAACGCACACAATAACCAGTTCAATGCAGGCCAACTGCTTAGGTGTCACCGTTTTAAGATTGTTAACTAAACATGGTTCGGTATGCACGTTAACAACATTGTTAGGCTTAACGTCACTGGATAAAGCTTCAAAAGTCAGCGGCTGAGTTTGGTTTTCTGCATCAGCTAGGGTGAAATTTCGTCCCAGTAATAATGGCTGAGTAAATGCATTAAGCTGATGATAGATCAACATGCCAATGGCGCCAGCGCCGACAACTGCAATGTTAGCGGGTGCAATATTTGGAGTCACATTGTCAGGGGTAACAGTGTTTGAAGTAACAGTGTTAGGAGCCGGGGAGTGCGAGCGCATAACGGGCTCTCTTATGATGCTTTTGAAGAACGTTTAGGGAACAGCTTGGCTGCCTGGTACTTTCTAAAAACAAACAGAAAGATATAAAACAACGCGATACCAGCTAAATCGGCAACCACATCAGCAATAGAAGCACTGCGATAAGGAATTTGAGATTGGATGACTTCAATTAAAATAGCGTAAAAAGCCAGTATCGAACACATCCAATACCATTTAGGTTTAAAGGCGAAATAAGCTAAAAATGCCAAGCCGAAAAAGCTTAATACATGACCGACTTTATCCATGTTGTTAAACGTAACGGGGTAATTGGGCTTTGAGAAAACAAGGTAACTGACAACAAGTACAGCAAACGCAAATGATGCTGTAAAAAATAGTTTTAATTTCATGCTGTCGAGTACTTAGCCTGATGCGATATCTTTTGATTGAAGCAATAATAAAAAATGCAGCGACTAAAGTCATTAATTTCCAGTTAATTATTGTTTTCTATTTTATGGAGGGTTTGCGCTTTCGCTGAAAATGTTAGTATTAGCACAAAGATTAATTGGGAGAATAACAATGCCATCAATGGACATCGTTTCAGAAGTAGATGAAGTTGAATTACGAAATGCTGTTGAGAACTCACGCCGTGAACTCGCTGGTCGTTTTGATTTTCGCGGCAAAGAAGCCGATATTGAACATAAAGATCATACCGTGACTTTAAAAGCCGAAGATGATTTCCAATGTCGTCAGTTAGTGGACATTCTGCGTATTCAATTGAGTAAGCGTAGCGTTGAGCCTTCAGCTATGGATGTTGATGAAAAGTCAGTTCATAGCGGTAAAACCTTCAGCTTAAAAGTTAACTTTAAGCAAGGCATTGATACTTTAGTGGCTAAAAAGCTGGTTAAGCAAATTAAAGACAGCAAGCTGAAAGTACAATCGTCTATTCAAGGTGACTCAGTACGAGTCACGGGTAAAAAACGTGATGATTTACAAGCGGTCATGCGTTTAGCGAAAGAGTCTGAATTAGGCCAACCTTTTCAGTTTAATAATTTCCGCGACTAGTTTTGATTGGCTTTAAGCCATTTATGTTGTTTTAAATAAAAATGATATCAAAAAAAGATGCTGTAACAGTTTGCTGTTGCAGCATTTCTCAATGAAAGAAGATACTTAATTATCAAATCCGCTCAACCCAATACACCTTTGATGCCACATCTGACTTAACATTGTCGATCACTCACCTCGCGTTCCAATATGATGATTTAACCTTATTGTCGGTACATCATGCGCTAATGCAAACCAGCCGATTTGTATCATTTGACAGAGCCAGAGAAATGAATTGACATTAAATGAAGTAAAGTAAAGCCAAAGGCTTGTGCTAACTGGGCATCAGTTGTTTAAAGTCATTGATGCTGATTAATCTGAATCTGTTGGTTTTTATACGCTATTTCGTTACCCCTTAGCTTAAAAGCCTCAACGTTCTTCCCTCAAGTGTGCCTCTTTTAAAATTATGTAGGGTTTTATCCTTCATGCGCGATTATGACTGTCATCTTATCAGCCATAGAATCAGCGTTAATTAAATACCTGAAATCTCCATAGGCCTTAATTGCGCTCTTTAACAGAGATTTTTGCGTTGTAACAACCTGATTTCAATTATGGCCGATATTCAGTGCCAGTGATAAAAAGTGACATAACGATGGAAGAAATACAGCTTTTATTGGGAGAATCACCATATTTTTCCGTTTTGGTCACCTTAGTTTTAGGGTGTTTGCTAGGCAAGTTATCAATCAAAGGTTTCTCTTTAGGTTGTGTGGCGGGCACCTTGTTAGTTGGTATTTTAATTGGCCAATTGGGTGGTTATATTGAACCTTCGTCTCGATGGATTTTCTTCGGTTTATTTCTGTATGTTATCGGTTATCAAGGTGGTTATAGCATTTTAAGGGTGTGGCAATTACGTAAAAAAACAATCTTAATGACCAGTTTGATTATAAGCCTTATCACTATATCCACCATGTGCTTGGCCACCTGGTTTTTTAATCTCGATTTGTATACCAGCATAGGCATGATCTCAGGAAGCTTTGTCCATCCAGAGGTAATGTACATGGTCACTGATTCGATTGAAAAGTTGCCTGAACTTTCTGAAACAGTGAAATTAGTGGCGCTTAATAATGCTTACATGGGATATGTACTGACGGTCATTTTTGGCATGGTAGGGCCTGTGATCATGATGAAATGGCTCCAATCTGCTGCAATGAAGCAAAGTGATTCACCTTTTGATAAAGCGACTCAAAATGAATTGGATGAAAGTCATTGTGATAGATACTACCCAATCGACACTCTTGAAACGGTCGTAAAACGTGTTTTTGAAGTTAATCCAACCAGTACGGTTCTTGGTAAAAGCATTGAACAACTGAACGCACCGTATTTTGACATCATGTTCGAACGAGTCAATCTAGTTGATAAGGCAAAAAGTAGTTCGAATGAGATTGATGACGCAGTTAATCACAATGAGCCACTTGTCGCGGGCGATATCGTTACCATAACGGGCAGACACGACACGCTATATTATTTTGAAGATGATGTAATAGGTAGTGAATTACCTAGTGACACTCAAGTCGATAACAATGAAGCGCATTTTAATGTACTCATCAATACCCATGGCTTTGTTGGCAAATCATTAAATGATATCAAGACTGAAATTAACCAAAATACCTACAAAAACCTTTGCATCATTCGACTTGTCAGAGATCAACAATCTATAGAAATCACGCCAGATTTAATTGTGAAACAAGATGATATTTTACAAATCATGGGCAGTGCTAGTGATATTCAATTCGTTAAACATAACTTTAGTAACAATGTTGGCCGTAATACCGAGAGTTTCGCCTTGTTTGGAATAGGGTTAGTGGCAGCTTATTTAATGAGCTTATGGAATCTCAACATTGGTGGTTTGTATTTTTATTTAAGCATTGGGCTGAGTAGCTTGATTGCTGGTACTTTCGTAGGCTGGCTGAGCAATAAAATCAATCCACTTTCTCAGTTACCTCGTCACACTATCACGTTTGTTAGAGAGTTATCCTTGCTGGCATTCATCGCCATCACAGGGTTGTATTTTGGCCCGCAAATGATTAACGAAATGAATACCAGTGGTATGAAAATCCCCTTAATTGGTTTAGGTGTCGTACTCGTATCCCAACTATTTTCATTAATGATTGCCAGTAAGATGCTGAAATTTAACAAACCTTCAGTAGCAATAGGCAAGAATATTGAAAGCAAAAGTGATGGTGTTGGCATATCAAGTCGTTATCGTTTGCACGAGCAGAGTGCAATGTATGCGATAGCCATTTCATATATTACTTCAAGCTTTTTGATGTTGTTGGTTATTTCCATGGTGTTGAACTTTATGTAGCGCTGAAACACCACAAGTCACTGCCTATCGCAGTGACTCAAATCTTACTTCCTCTATATTTAAAACCACATTAATAGGTTGAAAAAACCATGTTTAAATTTGTTTCTTTGTGCTTTCTGAGCTTAGTTTCTTCAGTGGCGATCGCCGAGAGTTCGTACTTTTTTGATGAAAAAGATGGTCAGTTTGATTTAGGGTATCACCTTGCTGAAAACGCTTACGGGTTTCTTCCTGTTCCGGTATTAATTACTGAACCAGCCGTTGGTGCTGGTGGGGGGATCGTTGGGTTGTTTTTACATGAAACAGAAGCTGAGAAAGAAGCGAGAAGACAAAAAGCCCTTGAGTCAATTGATGGCGGAGCCCAATTAATGCCAGCTGCGATGACATTGGTTGGCGCGGGTGGGACGGCCAATGGTACTTGGTTTGGTATTGCTGGTCATCGTCATTCTTGGTTAGATGATAGCATTCGCTATACCGTAGTAGGCGGCGCAGCTAATGCCAATCTTGATATTTATACTCGTTTAGGTGGGCTACTTCCTCCTGATAAAGCTATTCAATTTGATACCACAACAGAAGCGCTATTCGCCTTACAAAAAATTCAATTTAGAGTGGCTGAAACCCCATTAATGCTAGGGCTTAAACAATTCTGGGCTGAATCATCAGTTTCATCTTCTAACGCTGTGGTTGACTGGATTTTACAGCAACAATTGGGTGATAAAACAACAACCTCTGGTTTAGGGCTTATTGCGGAATATGACACCCGCGACAATATTTTCTTTCCTAAGAAGGGTTATATATTCTCGGCAGAATATATGGTGTTTGATGAATCTATTGGCTCTGATCATAATTATCAAACATTAGAAGCAAGCGGTGAAGTCTACCTTCCTCTTTCTAATCATTGGACATTAGCGTTCGCAGGTGGCTATGACCAGTTATATGCTGGCGATATTCAGCTGTCACCTACGACTAAACCTTATGTAGAGTTACGCGGTGTGTCGGCGTTTAAGTATCAAGGTGACCAAGTGGCTACAGTTCAATCTCAGTTGATGTATCACCTCAATCATCGTTGGACGTTATCTGCATTCTACGGTTATGGCGTGACAGACAGTGATGCTATTGAAGAAAATAGTGATTCTGTTGATAGTTATGGGGTTGGCTTTCGTTACCAAATTGCCCGTCGATATGGCATTCATATGGGGATGGATTTCGCCACCAGTGGTGATGAAAATGCAGTTTACTTTACTTTGGGTTCAGGGTTTTAAAAGTGAGGGTTTACCACAAGCTCTGATGGCATGATTACAGCCATTATTATCTAATCTATGCCAATTGAGCTTGGGTGGTATTATTGAGCGCCTTACTATTACGGTGTGTTTTGTGGCTCTGTTTCAGAGTTTATATTGCTTTTATCTGACTGCTGCTCGGGCTGCATACGCGATAACAGACTGATTAATATTAACACCGGAAATCCAATCAAACTGGCGGCAATAAAGAAGTTTACGTAGCCATAAGCATTGACGTATACCCCTGAGAATCCGGCAATAAACTTAGGGAACAACAGCATAATTGAAGACAGTAAAGCATACTGACTAGCGCTGTAGCCACTACTGGTTAAGCTGGATAAATAGGCGATAAAGGCTGCGGTGGCTATGCCTGCACTGAAATTATCAACCGATATCGCAAAGGTTAAGAATGGTACGTTATAGCCAATGTAAGCTTGCCATGCAAAGAGTAAGTTGGTGACAGCAACCAATAAAGCACCGACAAATAGTATCTTCATCGTGCCATAGCGCATGATTAAAATTCCGCCTGCGCCCGCGCCAAGTAACGTCATGATTAAACCATATACTTTGCTTAAAAAGGCAATTTCTTCTTTACTGAAACCCATATCCACATAAAACACATTGGCCATAATGCCCATGACAATATCGGAGATCCGATAGCAAGAAATCAGCAATAAAATCAAGATGGCACTTTTGCCGTAACGTTTAAAGAAATCGACAAAAGGCAGGACGCTGGCACTGTATAACCAGGCCATAGCACTGGCTATTTTAGTCGGATACTTTTGGGCAAACTGCGCTTTAAGTTGGCGTTCTTTTTCATCTGCAGCTTTTGTATCGACTTGTGGCTCTTTACTAAACAAAGTGGTGATTAAGCCTACAGACATCAGCATTGCCATGACAAAATATGCGGTTTGCCATGCTTCTAAATTATATTCGGTATTACCTGGGTCTACCCAAGCGGCAATGGTTAGCGCCCCTGCGGTTGCTACAATCATTGCGCTACGATAGCCCACTTGATATGCAGCAGCTAATGCTGCCTGCATGTCTTGGGGGGCTGATTCGATACGGAAGGCATCAATGACGATATCTTGAGTCGCTGAGGCAAATGCCAGTATCAGGGCAAAAATGGCCAGTTGCTCTAAATCAACTAAGGGATCACTTTGTGCCATGCCCAATATCGCGGCCACTAGGCCGAGCTGGGCGAAGATCATCCAGCCTCTTCGCCGTCCGAAAAATCGGGTGAATAGGGGAAGCGCCATACGGTCCACTAATGGTGACCAAGCCCATTTGAATGCATACGTTAATGCGATCCAACTAAAGTAGCCAATAGCGGCACGGTCAACACCTGCTTCGCGAAGCCAAAAGCTTAATGTTGAAAACACCAGCATAAGCGGTAGGCCAGCAGAAAACCCCAGCAATAACATGATTAGAACACGCTTGTGATAATAAACAGACAAGGCTTCACGGGTACGAGTTAGCAGTTCAGACATTAAGGCAACGGATTGAAGGAGAATGGCTCTAGCTTATGTCGCGTAGCGTATTGGTTCAAGCCATTCTGGTTGGAAATTTTGAAGAGTGTAAAATTAACTTAAAGTAATTGAAGTTGTTGGTCAATTTGTCGGCCTGATCCCGATACAACCATGGGGCATATCCCCTCCAATATTAATGTAATCACAGCAGTCATGAATTTGTTGCCTTAGATACTGATTACCTCTAATAACCATATCTGGCCATTGATCGAAGCAGTGTAATAAATGCCAAAACACTTTTTCGGTATCTGTGGGGGTTGCTGCGTCTGTGTTGGTATCGAGGCTGATACTTTGCCATTCTTCTAGTACATCCCACATGTAAAGCTTGATTTCTTTATGCTCTAGTTGGTTATCTAAAAAAGCCTTTCCATAATAGGCCAGTTGTGGCGCCTTGGTTTCTATGAAGTCATTTGGGGTCATTGATGACATCCTTTTTATTGCAGCTATTAATCAAATAGCACTCAAAACTAAACGAATTTACTCATCAAATAATACAGAGTGAACAAGCAGCGATTTATTGACAACTTAATGAGTAATTATCTAAACACGGGAAAAAGCTGCTTACAGGTAAAAATAAGTATAGTCAGGATTGTTGAATAATTACTCAAATTTACAATGTAAGTGCTAAAAAAGTGGTTTTAGCTGTTATTAGAAATCAGCGAAGAAGAACATGCTAAAAAAAAGTGGAATGAAATCAATATTTCACTCCACTTATTCTGTTTTGTGTATCACGCAGTAGTAATCAAATTAAACTTTATTTACTTCAAAAAGTGCTTGCTGCAGTCTTATTTCTCGAGTCTTTAACGCAAAAAAGACATATAAATAAAGTCGCTTATTGCGGCAAAAGCGTCGCTTTATTAAGTTTAATTTCTTTTACTGGAAAGTCAGGCCAATTTAACTCTGGATTGGTCATGGTTGGTGTGTAAGACATTGCTTCAAGCACCGCCATACCTTCAATGACTTCACCAAATACAGCGTAGCCCCAGCGGCGTTTAGATGGGTTGAGATTTTTGTTGTCGCCAACGTTAAAGTAGAACTGACGCGTTGCAGAGTGAGGATCGTTATCGCGTGCCATTGCGATAGTGCCAACAGAATTTGATAGACCATTACCCGACTCATTAACAATAGGGTCCATTGATGGGCCTTCTTCTAACTGCGGATTTAACCCACCACCTTGAACAACGAAATCAGCAATCACACGATGAAAAAGGGTGTTGTCATAGTCCCCTTGAACCACATAAGTGAGGAAGTTATCGACGGTGATAGGCGCTCGAGTGCGGTCTAGCTCCACCACTACTTTGCCCATTGTGGTATCAAATTCCACTTTTGGGTAAAGGGTATTAGGCTGAATATCGACGGCAGCATTTACCATCATTGACGAAAACAACATTACACTGGCTACAATCCGTTTAAGCATAAGGCATTCCTAATTTGTGGTCTGACGTTAATATTGAGATTACTGTTGTAAAAACTGATGTAATTCAGGGTCGTTAATAATCTTAGTTGTAAGCTCATCGATAAGCTTGTTCATATCCAACTCTAAGGTGGCAAAATCTGGGCTAAAAGGTCCTTTTAACATGCCTTTACCATTATAAATTTTAGTGAATTCTTGAGTTTGGTTTTTAGCGACAACATTGATGGTTAAGTTAGTGTTGGCTTCAAAGCCAAAAGTAGACTCAGTAACATCTGTCAGTAAGTAATCTAACTGGAACTCAACAGTATTGCTGGCGGCGGGATCCACTTGGTATCCGGCATTACTCATTGATTTTTTAAACACGCTATCAAGTTGCTGTCTGATTGGTTCACTCGGACTAACAAGCTTTGCTGCCTCATCGCCTTGATTAAAGCGAACAATAAAGTTGGCTTTACGGACATCAATGGTGCTCACTGCGACAGTGTCGTAACGATCTATTTTATTGATGACATTAGGCACATTGGGATTAAGTGCAATATGAGTAGGAGTATGACTAGCACAAGCTGATAAAAATAATGCGGAGCACAACAATAATGACAATGATTTCATGACTAAAAACGGTAAAAAATGGTGCGGTCAGAATAACAGATTTTTAGCGCCTTTCCAGTCAAAAAATGGCAGTTAATTAGATTGTGCCAATATAGTGAGTCGCAACAAATTTTAGCTCGTTAAATAAAAGCAGTGCCATCTTAATTCAATCACTAGCCATTGACTTATGCTGATAATTTATTCACGTTAGTGTGGTGTATTTGATGATTTACTCTAAATAAAGATTCTTGATAAAAACGCTAGAAAGCAATCAAGCCATTATTACCTCGGATAATGCTCGAAAAATATCGACACAATAACCAGTTTTAATATTACGGATGAAGTATGTCTTTGAATCATTTACAACTTGCGCCAGACAAGCTAATGAACACTGAAGGTCAGCCTATTTTCGGACACTTTGATGGTGTGGTAGGGGACTTAGGGGTAAAACAGTTTAACTATTTTAATGAAATGGATAAGCCTTGCTCTTGGTTTGCTAAGTATTTTGATTATAAACAGTTTCAATTTATTAATATTACCACTGCGAGATACATCATTGGTGTCGCGATTGCCGATATTCGCTATGTGGGCAGCAGTTTTTGTTACTTATATGATATTGAAAAGAATAAGCTGACAGAAACTCAAGCCTTAAAACCGTTATCCTGGGGGATGTCTGTATCACGCTCGCCTCAGCAAGGTAAGGCAAGGATTAAGCACCGCCAAGGTAAGATTGAATTTTCAATTAAAGACTCCCTGTGGCAATTAACCATTAACACCGATGATATAAAAGCAGAATTACAGCTCAATCCTCCGCCATTAAGTTTACCCATGAGCTTGTGTACTCCAACTGGCTATAACGGCTGGACTTATACTCAAAAGCACAATGGTTTAAAAGTCTCTGGTCGCTTAACCATAAAAGATGAACCGCAGCCGCTTAACTTCGCTTTAGGTGGTTATGACTTTTCTGCAGGTTATATGCGCCGCGAAACCAGTTGGCGCTGGGCGTCAATCAATGCGCAAGTGGAGCAAGGGGTTTTAGGCTTAAACCTTGCCGCAGGGGTGAACGAAACAGGCGCGACTGAAAATGTCTTATGGATTAATGGTGAGCGCCATTTACTCCCAGGAGTAAAGTTCGATTTTAATCGGCATGTGAGTGACGACTTTTGGCAAATCAGCACTGCCACAGGTCAAGTCGATCTGACTTTTAGGGCACTTAATTGCCGCAGCGAAAAACTCAATTTTGGTTTTCTAAAAAGTAACTTTAGGCAGTACATCGGCTATTTTAGCGGCCACATCATCGATAATAATGGCCACAAACATGTATTGCGTAATCAGCTTGGTTTAACTGAAGATCACTTTGCTAAGTGGTAGCGTTTAATTATCCGCCCAAAACAATTTAAATAAAATAATAATATAAAGGTTTTCAATGGATTTGAACTCAATCATCAATCACCCGGAAATGCTGCTGCTTGCATTAGCGCCAGTATTTTTTGTTTGTATTTTCCTCGAATGGTATTTAGGTGATAAACGCCAAAAACTCCCTCTTTCCGCGCGATATAAAAAAGCGGAAGTGTTTTGCAATATCAGCTTAGCGGGCATGCATCAGTTAACTGATATTCTTGCAGGGCTGCTCATTGCCAAAATCTATTTAGCAGTATTTGGCTGGAAATTATTTGATATCCAAATGGGCGCGGTCAGTTTTATCGTATTAATGGTGCTACAGGATTTCTTCTATTACTGGTTCCATCGTGCAAGTCATAGAGTGCGTTGGATGTGGGCGGCTCATGTCGTTCATCATAGCTCTGAGAATATGAACTTTAGCACCGCATTTAGACAAAGCTTAATGTACCCGCTTGCTGGAATGTGGCTGTTTTGGTTACCGCTGATTGTGATTGGCTTTGACCCTAACTGGGTAGTATTTGTGGTGCTTTTAAATCTTGGGCTGCAATTTTTTGTTCATACCCAGGCTGTCAAATCATTGGGTCCAATTGAGTGGCTATTTAATACCCCTTCACATCACCGTGTTCATCATGGTCAAAACCAGCAATACATAGACAAAAACTACGCCGGTGTATTGATCATCTGGGATAAGCTTTTCGGCACATTTGAGCCGGAAAAAGAAACCGTGATTTATGGGATCACTAAGCCTGTTAATAGCTTTAATCCTTTGATTGTCAGTTTTGCTGAATGGCGCGAGATGTTTAAAGAGGTGAGTAAGTCAGGATTGAGCATAAAGCAGCGACTAGGTGTTTTATTTTCACCCCCGTCTCAAGCTGATGTTAATACTCGTGAGAAGGTCGCTGTTGAAAGAAATGATGATAGTGTGGTCGATTGACCCATTGTCGTGTAAAGGAAAGAAGGTTTAACCTACTTACCACATACTCGGAAGGGGTTGAGTACGTGATAAGTAGGTCTCACCAAATAAAAAAGGGCTCTTTGGGTACAGCCCCAGCTTAAATTATCAATATCAAATCCATAACCTCATTCTAAAAATCAACTGAGCAATGAGTAGTTTTTCAGTCAATCTATCGACATGGTTATCAATTTATACGTTAAAGATAATGTCTTGCTAAATCGTTATAAATCGCAGACTTGTTATTTCACCACTACTTTTGAGGTGACTTAACAGGTTCGATTTTAGGGATCAAAATCCACACAGATGCAATGGCAATAACCGCTAAAGATGCGCCAATCACAAATGCAGGGGTGTAGTTGCCATCAGCAGTTAGATAAGGCACTAAAGCGGTTAAGCCTAATGCGCCTAATTTTGCTGCCATACCTGAAAATCCTGCTAGGGTTCCCACGGCTTTTTTACCGAACAAGTCACTTGGCAGTGTTTGCACATTACCAATGGCTGTTTGAAAACCAAATAGGATCACTGCCATGATCATCACTGCAGTTGTGGGACCACCTGGACTTGCCATTGAAAGCAAAGCAGGCAACATAATCAAACAACCTAAAGTGATAGTCAGTTTGCGCGTTTTATTGATATTCCAACCCGCTTTGAGTCGGTTTTGTGCTAATAAACCACCAAACCAAGCGCCAAGCATTGCACCAACATAAGGAACCCAACCGTATATCCCAATGGATTTAACATCCATTGCGTACACTTCATTCAGGTAAATAGGGATCCAGAATACAAATAGCCACCAAATAGGATCGATAGCTGCCGAAGCAATAATCACTCCCCAACTTTGCTTATGAGAAAGCAGTTGGACGGTTGATGGGTTGTACTCTTCAGCATAACTTCCATTGTCAGTGTCAGTGGACTTTTGCCCAGTTAGGATGTATTGACGTTCTTCTTCAGTAATCCAAGGGTGTGATTTAGGCGGCGCTTTAACTAAGATAATCCAAGGGATTAACCAGAGTAAACCGACCAGGCCGATGATCACAAAGACCATTTGCCAGCTAAAGTAGACGGTCATATAGGCAATGAGTGGAATAGAAATAATGCCACCGATTGCTGCCCCTGAATTAAAAATGCCTTGGGCTAAAGCACGCTCTTTAGTTGGAAACCAATCAGCGTTACTTTTAGCTGCACCTGGCCAGTTACCGGCCTCAGCGACACCTAAGATTGCTCTAAAGATACTGAAACTCAGCATACCTTGTGCAAAGGCATGGGCCGCGGTTGCAATAGACCAAACACCAATAGATAAAACGAAACCAAGACGAGTGCCAATCCAGTCAAATATCTTGCCGAATATCGCCTGACCAAACGCATAAGATAAGATGAACACAATAGAGATATTGGCGTAAATCTGTTTACGCTCAAGCGCGGTTTCGTTAGGAAATATATCTTCAACAATATCAGGCCAAAGCACACTAAGGGCTGAGCGATCGATATAATTAATCACCGTCGCTAGCGCAATAAGCAGTATGATCCACCATCGAAGATTGTTTATCTTCATTTTAAGCCCTCGATGAAGTCTTCTCGTGCTGGGCTAAAGGTATCAATCAAAATACCGCCGGTTGGGCAAGTTGCACCATGGTCAGCATGAGGTGGGATCATGCAGCTGTCACCCGGTCGAAGGATTTTAGTGACGCCATCAATGTTAAAGTGGAACTCACCTTCAACAACATAGGTCACTTGAGAATGTCTGTGGGCATGGTTGTAGCCAATAGCGCCTTTCTCAAACCAAATTTTTACAGCCATTAATTCTTCATTAAACCCAAGCATTTGACGCTTAAGACCGCCGCCGATATCTTCAATTTCTGTTTCATTTCCGAAAGAAAAATGTGCACTCTGTTTCATGGTTAACTCCTACTGCGTAATGGTTAATAACTGGTATCTTCCGCTAAAGCTGTATGGCTTGTTTGCGTAAGAAAAACGATTAGTTATTGGTTGGTTTGATTGTTGTTTTTGGTTGTTTTTTACATTCTCGTTTTCAAGACTGTGTTGAAAACGAGTGGCAAGGTTCAAATCCTGACGGTGAGAAATAGCCAATACGAACTGCTGAGTTGTACTCGGTGTCGTTTGTAGGCTAAACCCAATGACACTGATGTCGTCCTGACTATCATAGGTTAATGATTGCAACTTGCTGGTGGCATTTAATGTGTATTCTGCTGATGGGTTATATTCGCCATGGGGCTCTAATACACTGACAAATTGATGTTGCTTACTGTCTTGCACTCGTTGAATAAAGCTATGCTCAAGGCGAAGGTTTTGATTTGGGTCATTGGCACCAAGCTGAGTAAATAGTACTTCAGTATTGCCGGCATTGATGCTGCTATGAGTGTAAAAATGGCCGTTGTCATTTAACCAAGTTATTTGAGCAAGGTTTGATGCTGCCTCAAGTTTTGATTTTGCATTTGGCAGTTGAGACGTAGCGGTTAACCATAAATGCTGGTAACCCGAGTGTTCACCTAATGGATTGAGCTGACGAGTATAAGCGTGGCGCGTAAAGTTTGAATCAATAAACTGACCTTGATAATGCACGGGTAAGTCATATTGATGAGCATTTTCACTGCTGACATCCATGATATCGATTACAAGAGGGTATGAGGCATTTGCAGTTTCAACTGTAACCATCGCCATGGTGCGGGTGAAACTGACATCTTCATAGGCGCTGTTAATGCTTGCAGATGCTAATGTGGCCTTTGCATCATGATGATAAAACAGGATGTCAGGGTGATGGTTGTTGCCCACTTTTGTTTTGCCACCAAAGTGACTTGTTTGATCAACGATGAGGGTGTTGTGGGCAATGGTTTGTTTCGCCCAGGTTTTGTTTTCAGTTAAATAACCGCCACCAGATTTGGCTTCAATATTCAGAAAACGCGCCGCGCCATAGTCAGAGACAATTTCTTCACCATCATCATAAAACTGCCAATTAAGCTTATCGAAATGGCCATGACCTAAACCTTGGGCTGTGGCTTTAAACACTAATGCTTGGTCGGTAAGCTTTTGTTCGATTGGTGCTTGCTGGCGCATAACAATCAATGCGCCTTCATTTCCCGCTTTACCGTCACGGAATACCATAGATGAAAACGGGTATTGGCTGATGCTATTTGTTTTAGCTTCTGCATCAATCGCTTGGGCGAGTTTAAGTCCATCACCTGTGAGTAAAATACGATTCTGCTGTTTGGCAATATCAAGCAAATTGTTATCGCCGTTGAGCCCATAAGCAATACTGACGGCAATAACCAGTTCCATGGTATCGATGCCTTTACTTTTAATCGCATCATTTAACGGAAAGAATAAGCCGTTATAGCTTAGCTCGATGGTGCTATAAATTGCTTTTAATAAAATACCATCGCGATAGCTGAAGATTTTTTGCTGCGGTTGGTTTTGCTCAATGGCTTTAGCAAAAGTGACAAAAGGTAGCAGAGCAAAACGTTGGTAGTAAGGGCCTTCGTTATAATAACCATCTGGTGAGAACAGCTCATCGAGTTGACGCAAGAAACCACCTGTACCGGACTTGTCTAATCCAAGTAGAGCTATTTCTACTAACTCAGGTTTATTGAGTACAAATCCTGTCATCCCAACAGCGGCCGTTGCCCAAGTGCCATGATTATGGATTTTATCGAAGGTCTTAGGTGACTCTATCGACAAGAAATTAGCCACAGGCAAAATGATGCCAGTTTCTATCGTTTGCTGGTCTTGTTCATCTAAAGCATCAACAATAAAATCGTAGGCTTGAATGGTGTACACCAGCCACATGGCTTCGTTTAGACCTTGCCAGAACAACTTACCTTCATTGCTGTTTCTCCGCTTTGGATGACGCGGTAATCTTGGATAAAGTTCGGCATATTGTAGCAACATGTCGCGAACAAAATGCGCGTATTGAATATCTTGAGTGAGCTGATACATCACGCCCGCATCGTACATCTGCAGGTAGTTTTTCTTATGACGTTCGTGTGAATAACCACCGCCGCCATCTACAGGAAACGGCACAACTAACGGTTGGTTTATCACTTTATCTACAGCTGTTTTTTTAGCAGTAAAAGTTTGCTGAAAAGCGCCTGCTTGTTTAAGTGCTGCGCGCATCTGAGTCACATCATGCTGATTAATCACTAAACTAGGATGGCTTAATGTACTTGCCTGTGCAGCGAATAAACTGCCTTGCAGCAATAAAAAGCCAATTAACAAGTGTGCTGTTCTCATCAGGTTCATCTTAGACATGATGTTATTGATAAGCGCTTTCATGATGTTATTCATTATTAGAGCGCTTTTTTATCTGATTGTTGTACAAGGTTGTCGCTTAGCTTGGCAGTGGATTCACTGATTGAATAAAGCTCTGTCACTTTTACTGCCCCAGAATCTATAAATTGGTTATGCGTCACCTGAGTCATTGGTTCACCTGTAGTGTGTTCGATATTAATGTAGGCACTATTGTTAAAGTGGTTTTTATTGATATCTGCAACTTGGGCACCATGAAGGTATAAACTGGCTTGGCTCTTATTTCGCTTACCATTTCCTACATTAGTAATGTCGTTGTTATTAAAGCTAATGTGCGGGCCGAAAGTGCTTTCGTCAGTGCCTCCACGATAAAGCTTAACCAGTGCACCGCCAATATCATTAAATTGATTGTTATTGATTGTGAGATATTCCACGTTATAAATACCGCGATCATCGGTTTCTTTGTTAAGTCTAAAAAGGTCGCCTGTGATAGTGCTAAATTGGTTATTAATAACCTCAATTTTGTTGGCAAAAGCGCGAGCGCCAGAGTCAAAAAAGTGGAAGGAATGGTTGATGTTTAACTGGCTGATTTTGCTGTTGTACATGCTAAAGCGATAGTTGGTTAACATGCCCCATTTACTGGTTCTTACCACAGTATTACCAGATGAATCTGGGCTGCTTGTGCCTGTAATTATCAGACTATCAAGCTTTAAGCTGCCGCCATTTTGAATTTCAAATAGATTGCCTCGACTAAAGGTCAATGTTGGTTTTTGGGTATCTTGGGCAATAATCGAAAGGGTTTTGTTGATTTCGATGATTTTCTCTATCTGATATTTGCCTGCTTTTAGCGCAATAATATCGCCATCTTTAGCATTACTTACGGCAGTCAACAGTTGTTCGGCTGTAGATACACTATGAGTTATTCCCGAATCGAAGGCGGTGTTAGGCTCAGCTTTGGTGTACCAACTCACGCCAGTGTTAGCTTTTAAGGTTGGGGTGAGTGTTTGAGTCGCACCAAATTCAGCATTATGGCTGTTTGATGGGTAAAATAGGCCATTATCTGCACGCTGTAGTGATATTGCTGTTGGTTTAATACCTTGGTTTATTTGATTATTATTAAGCTCATTGGATAAGTTGTCAGAAAATTGAATCCCTGAGATGTCATCAAAAATGGAGAAGGGTGCTTGTTGGTTATTATTAACAAATAAATTGTGTGTAAATGCTGAGTCTTTTGGCACTGCAGAGCGCTCTTTATCACTGCCTGCAGCTAAATGAATATGGTCGACATTGATAAAGCTGTTGCGGCTTACCTTGGCATTAACCACTTGATGATAGCGATTGATTGGCGAATTTGGTACACCATTCATAATGGTAAAGCCACTGCCGAAACGATAGCCTTTTAGCCCTTCTAAATAGTTATTAGTAATTGTTTGATCTCGGTTAATAATCCGAATACCGCCCGTATGGTCAACGCCATTACCTAAAAACACATTACTGTCGACTTGGTTACCGTTACCGTGGCGCATAGTCAGAGTGCCGCGAGACTCAAAAAAGGTGTTATTGCGAATTATATTCTTGCCGGCTTTGATTGAGATAATTTCAACCTCGCCATCACAGCGATCAAAATAGTTGTCTTCGATTACCGTATATGAATTCGTCATTGAGAAATGACTGGTACCGATGCGAATGGTTTCTCCGCCATTTGAGCCTAAAGTTGGGCGAGGGCCAAAATAGTTATGATCTATTCTGTGGTGATTTTGTTGACTGTCTTCACCGCGAAGCCTAACTGTCAGCGTAACGCCTTTGTTGCGTTTACCGACGAGGTGGTTGTGATCAAAACGGTTATGTTGACCATATAGTGCAACCCAATAATCAGACTCATGACGGTCAGGATTATTAAAATTGTCGATAACCACTTCTGTTACACGGGAGTGGTTGGCTAATTCATCCTCACTGGTTCGATATGAGATAACCGAATTGTTTGGGGTGTAGCCGTCTTTAAAGACTAAGCCAGACACTTCTAAATAGGTGCCGGACATTTGTAGATTGGATTGACCCGATAAAATCACTTTGCCTTTGGTTTGAGCTGAAAGGCGAATAGGGGCTTCTTTGCTGCCTTGGCCGATGAAGTTGATCTCAAAGTCTTGCCAAGTGCCATTTGAAAGAATGATGTCATCGCCCGCGACCAGTTTTTTTACTGCTTGATTAAACTCATCTTGCGTACTTACGGTAAAGGTTTCGGCGTTGACTTGAACAGACAGCAGACATAAACCCATTAAGAGAGTTGATTTAACAGGAACCGATAACAGTGTGCTGTGAGCAACTGAGTGAAGCTTGATTCTGTTTTGAAAACGCATAAAGACTCTCTTATTATTTTTAGTGGCTGTAATTGTTATTGATGTCAGGCTAAACCTGCGATTTCATACTCATTAGTTCGTACATTGATTCAGTGCATTATTTCTCTTACTTCACTTTCTACTTCACTTTCTCTACTTCACTTTCTCTACTTCACTTTCTCTACTTCACTTTCTTTACTTTACTTTTTGCTTATATTGCTCGCTTCTAAACAAAATAACTCCTACCTCAATATTAAGGTAGGAGTTGCACGACTAAGTTTTACTTAAGGCTAAAACTTAACTTTTGCACCAAGGAAATATTTTGAACCAGAACGAGAGTAGTCCGATACAGTAGTATCGTTACCACAAGTCATAATTTGCGGTTCATCTAACAAGTTCAGCGCTTTAAGTGATAGTGATAAGTAATCTGTCACTTTGAAGTTAGCTGAGAAATCTAAGTAGCTTCGCATCAGCGACAGCATAAGGGCTACCAGGCTCAGCTGTGACAAAACTTGAATCAGCATAGTTGTAAGCCACTTTGGCACCTAAGCCATCAAATGGGTAAGGTAGCTCAGAGAAATGTTTTTGCGCAGTGACTTCAATACTCTGAATGACAGATGAGTCATCAGAGGTTTGACGTGTAGTATGGGTGACTCCTGGATAAATACTCTCAACACCATCGAGCGACACCGTAATATCACGGTTTTCTTCGACATTTTCATAGCCACCAGTAAAGTCTTTATAGTAATAAGCTAATGAGAACGCAGCATCTTCACTTGGATACCACTCTAACGATAAGTCATAGTTGTTAGAAAAATAAGGATCCATGTGGTTATCACTGACTTTGATCACTTCCATTTCTGGATCATCTTTTTAACGTCAACTGTTTGTTCTGCTACTTGGGCAGTTGGCGCTGTAACTTCAATGGCTTCATTTTCATCTTGTGCGAATACCGGTGATGCTAATAAAGATAATAATGCTGAACTATAAATGGCAATTTTAGGCTGTATTCTGATCGTGTTTAATGCGCGACTTATTTTATTAAGTTTCACGTTAATCTCCCCAGATTAATTGTTTGTTTAAATAAAAGTGAACATAATCCTTTAAACATGATCTTTAAATACAACTTTGCGTTAGATAGAAACTTACTAATGGTCATGTTGGTTGTCAACCAATTTATGTTACCAACAAGATCTTAAATATATGCTACTGTTATTACCAATAACATTTTTTTAACCAAATCAGGGCTAATATGAAATTTGCTCTAGTACAACAAATTTTCAAAATAGGATTTGCGTTGACTAGGTAAACAGATATTATGTTAGTAATACAATAAAATTGGTTTTAACCATTGAAGGACCAAAGATGAAAAGTAGGCGTATGTTTTGGCGCATCGTAGAAGAGATCGAAGCGTCTATTGCTAGCGGCGAATATACTCCTGGAAGTCGTTTACCTCCAGAAAGGGAGTTGGCTGAAAAATTTGATGTCAGTCGACCAACAGTTCGTGAAGCAATTATTGCACTGGAAGTGCGTGAGAAAATTGAAGTTAAAACGGGCTCTGGTGTATATGTATTGCACTCTGCTAATCAAGCTGATCAAACCAATAAGATTAATGCATTTGAGCTGACGCAAGCTCGTGCTCTTATAGAGGGTGAGATTGCCGCTCTTGCTGCAAATACGATAACTAAAGAAGAACTTGTTGAGTTAAACAAAACATTGATAATGATGGAAAATAAGTCATATGTTGAAGAAGCGGATGAGATGTTTCATCAGATCATCGCTAACTCGACTCGCAATGGTGCTTTGATTAAATCATTTCAAAACTTGTGGGCATTACGAGCTTCAAGCCAAAAGATTATTACTGATTACGACAGTGTATGTAGCAAGGATAATAAGAAAACCCTTGATGAGCATACTTCTATATATGAAGCTTTGTTAGCCAATGATGCTTCTGAAGCAAGACTGGCAATGCATAGACACTTTAACCGACTCATTAATGTTTTATTTGATACTGTCGAAGCGCGATCTCTTGAAGAAGTCCGTCGTAAAAACAGTGAAAAACGCGACTTATACTCTATTGATAATTTGGTTAACCGATTAAGTTAACGTAGTTCTGTTATTTAAGATAATAATCGATTCGTTAACAAGTAACTGATTATATTTCATCAAAGCCTTTCTATATGAAAGGCTTTTTTATATCTACGAATTGACTAAAAACCTGCATAAATTATTAAAATTAAAGGATTTACTTTGAAGGAGGAAAACGTTAGAAATGAGAGTTGTTTTACTTCGAACTAATCGAGGGGGGAAGGTTTAGAGCGAACTTTGATGATTTAAACATACAAGATGACAAAGCGAGTAGCGCTACTGATTAAAAATTGAATGTCACCTCGTATAAGCTGTTGATTATTTTCACCGTACTAGCGTTCAATTCTGTTCATTCCTTTTATGGCCATCATGATTTTCAAATTGTTTAAAACAGTTTTAGGCAATTAATTTTATCCTTGAACTGAAACAAAATTCATACAATTACACTTCTTTTTTTGAATTTTAGCAAAATTTGGTTAGCCTAAATTCACGTTTTTATCTTATAAATCGATTGGGATTATATTGTTTGTTGCTAGGATGTTAGGTTATGTTTGTGCAATTCTTACTGTTAAACATCATGTTGTGGCTATATAAAGGAGCGGGTCGAAACTCTTTGTCGACCAATGGCTTCTTATGTTATTACCAATATCTCGATGTGGCAGTGAGATTTTAGTTGTGTATGCCAAGGAGTAATCTATCTCAAGCTCCTCATTAATCATCCGTTTCAGGCTACTAGTTTTAGGCTATTAGTTTTAGGCTACTAGTTTTATGTTATTAGTTTTAGGCTACTAGTAATAGCATCGACTTCAATATTGAGTATGTGCGGGTTGAGTTAAGCTTATGATTTTTGGCTCAACACTTAGGTATCACTATTTACATACCGTCTGTGCTTAATACAAAGCAGCACTCGAATATAGAGCAGCACTTAATACAAAGCAGCACTCGAATATAGAGCAGCACTTAATACAAAGCAGCACTTAACGCCTTGCACTTAGGGATATAGGTCATAGTGTTAAGCTGAGTTGTAGGGCTTGGAGTTAACACGTGGTTTGCTAGTGAGTCGCGCTTGGTTTGTAAAAAGCGTTTACATGCTAAAAAATAGAATAAGGTGTTTAAAGGAGATAAACCATGAGCTACTTTATCTAACTCACAGTTTTTATTAAGAAAACGCGTTTAAAACCAGATAAATAGATTTTGCTATTTTCGTGCCTGCAAAATAACAAATTTACCGTTTGATGCGACCGTCTTACAGTTTTTGAATATGCGCTGTAGCTTGATGTGATAAGACAAATGGCGATTACCAACAACTTGTAATAACCCGCCAGGCGCCAGTCTTCTTCTAGCATCGAGGAACATTTGCCAAGCGATATGATCGGTAATGGCTTCGCCTTGGTGAAATGGCGGGTTACATAAGACTAAGTCAGCACTGATTTCACTGTCTAAATGGGTTAAACAGTCATCCCAATGAAAGTGGCCTAATTCACTCGGTAAATTGTTTAGCTGCCAATTATGTTTGCTTGATGCAACGGCCATTTCAGAATCGTCGACAAAGTGAATATTCGCATCTTGATATAATTGCGCTGCGCGCAACCCTAAAACGCCATTCCCGCAACCTAAATCAATCACTGTTTTAAATTCATCTTTTGGCATGTTGTCGAGCATGATGCGGGCACCAATATCGAGCTTATTGGCCGCAAACACATTACTGAGGTTACTGATGGTGAGATTCAATTCATCGACCGTCCAAGTGACTTCAGCCACGCTTGGACGTTTTTTTCCATCAGCTATACAACTAATTACTCGAGTTTTCTTCCAGGTTAAACTGGCTGAGGCAGAGCCCAGATGTTGCTCAATTAATGCCAATAATGATTTGTTGATGCTTTTGGCTTTCGCGCCAATCAGTACTTGTGTTCCTTTAGGGAGAACTTGCGATAATCGCTGAAGCTGGTGGGCAAAGTAAGTCAGGTTTTTAGGCAACTTAATTAATACAAGTTGCGTGTCTGCAGGTAATAAGTCGCGGCTATTAAAACGAGTAATATTGCTATCTGCTAACTGGTTGTCTGTTAGGTTTTGTTTCGCACCCAATAAACTGGTTTTAGCATCGGTTTCAACAAATAAAGGCCATGAAGCTTCTAATTGGGTTAGGGCACATTGAATTGCGCCAAAGTTGTCATTAAGAATGGCGGTATTTTGAGCGACAATCTCGTTATCGACTAATTGTTTAATTAGGTGTTCATCGGCAGCATCCCAAGCTTGAAGGTTTGACTCTTGCTGTTTAGGATAGCGAAAAAGTGATAACTCAATCCCTGAACAAGAGAATTGGTTTGCCGTCATGATGATTACCTTAATTAAAAACTCGAAGTCAGCAATTATCGCAGTTAAATGCAGTGATTGAAATCTTAGACACGGTTCAAATAAAGAAAAAGCCAGTATCTGAGAGATACTGGCTTGGAAAGGTACTTTTTACTCACTTTTAAACAAAGCAGTTAATTAAAAAGTTACTTTAATACTTTTTGACGGATTTGCTCAATTTGTTGCAGTTTACCCTGAAGCATATAAGTATTTTGGTTAATGTTACCTGGGTTCAATACCTGACTTTCCTGACGAGGATAGTCTTTTAATGTTGCCATGAACTCTTGTACTTGGTTACCAACAGGTACGAATAACCACATGTTGTCAGCCATCCAGCGTAAGTACATACCAGATTCGTGAGGCGCTTTTTCAAAAGGGTCAGCTCTTAAATGAACCACTTGAGGCCAGTTTGACTGGAAGCGAACCGCATCAACAATATTACCTTCTAGTGTGGCAAACGATACTTTGAAGTCACCTGTACGAACAGCATTTAGCTCAGCGTTAGCTGAAAAATATAACATACCGTCACGAGGGCCTTTATCAACTTTACCTTCGAAGTAAGGTTTAAAGTTGTAACCATCTAAATGTACACGCCAGTTTGTGCCATTGTAACGAGCACCTTTATCTGACTTAAGCTTTTCAATGACTTTGTCATCACCCGCAACAGCTGCGAATGTTGGTAGCCAATCTTTATGCGACATGATGTCGTTAATTTTAGTGCCAGGTTTAATAACGCCAGGCCAGCGAACTAACTGAGGTACTCGCATACCACCTTCAAAGGTTGTCCCTTTTTCACCGTGGAAGTATGTCGCACCACCGTCAGGCCATGAAACCGTTTCAGCACCATTATCGGTTGTGTAAAGTACGATAGTGTTATCAGCAACCCCTAATGAATCTAGCTTATCAAGTAAGATACCAACATGATCATCATGTTCTATCATGCCGTCAGCGTAGATAGAGATACCTGAAATACCTTGATATTTTTCTTGTAAACGAGTCCATACATGCATACGGGTTGTGTTATGCCAAATAAAGAATGGTTTTTCAGCTTTTACTGCTTTTTCCATGAAGGCTAGCGATTCTTCTAAAAACTCTTCATCAGCATGCTCCATACGCTTACGCGTCATCGGGCCGGTATCTTCTATTTTTCCGTCAGCACTTGAGCGGATAACACCACGAGGACCATACTTTTTACGGAACTCAGGATCCTTTGGATAGTAATAAGTCTCTGGTTCTTCTTCAGCATTTAAGTGATATAGGTTACCGAAAAACTCATCAAAACCATGGGCAGTTGGCAGATGTTTATCTTGATCGCCCATGTGGTTTTTACCAAATTGCGCGGTCATATAACCTTGCTCTTTTAACACATCAGCAATCGTAGGAGTCCAATCAGGAATACCAGCATCAGAACCAGGCATACCAATAGTTAATAGGCCTGTTCTAAATGGCTCTTGTCCTGTTAAAAACGCAGAACGTCCAGCGGTACAAGACTGTTGAGCATAGTGATCAGTAAATAATGCACCTTCATTCGCAATTCGATCAATGTTTGGGGTTTGATATCCCATCATGCCATTGTTATAAGCACTGATATTGAATATACCAATATCATCGCCCCAAATAGCGAGAATATTGGGTTTGTCAGCAGCGTTTGCAACTGAAGATGCAGCTAGCAACCCTGTGCAAAGAGCGATCTTACTCGTATTAAAGAAACTTGCCATATAGACTCCGTGATGCTTTGTTTAGCTTAACGTTTTTAATCGTAAATAATTTAAATCAATTAGTTAGTTTGATTTTTTAACTGTTTAATTATATTAAGTGGATAAAATTTAGCACTGAATACAGAATATAACCTTTTGTTATACGTCTATTTACTTAAAAACGTTTATGATTATTGATTAAAAAGTATGGACTAAATGATAGTGAGGAGTGACGAATGAGCCATAGTTTACAAAGTATTACGGCATTAATAAGCCAAGTTGAAAAGTCTGTCATTGGACAATCCCATGTCATTAGAGCTTTAGTCATAGGTTTATTAACTAAAGGCCATGTCCTATTAGAGGGTCTTCCTGGTACAGCGAAAACACGCTCGGTAAAATCTCTTGCTGATGCAATGAATGCCTCATTTGGTCGAGTACAATTTACCCCTGATTTATTACCTTCCGACATAACTGGCACGGTGCAATATCAAGACAACAACGGTAGCCCATTGCTAACCTTTCAACAAGGACCACTGTTTCATAATTTAGTGTTAGCTGATGAAATCAATCGTGCTCCAGCAAAAGTGCAAGCTGCATTATTAGAAGCGATGGCTGAAGGCACGGTAACTGTGGGTGATACCACGCATCAACTTGATGAACTTTTCATGGTGTTAGCAACGCAAAATCCAGTTGAGCAAGAAGGAACCTACCCATTACCTGAAGCGCAAATGGATCGCTTTATGATGAAAATTAATGTGGATTATCCAGATGATGAAGCTGAGTTAAATATTATTCGCTTGGTGCGTGCAGAAGAAAATGCGCCTGTAATGAATGAAGGATCAGCAGTGTCGAAAATAGACCCATTGGTTTTTCTAACGGCTCGCCAGCAGTTATCCACTCTCAGCGTTTCTGACATTGTAGAACGATATATTGTTGCCTTAGTGATGGCTACTCGACACCCAGAACGTTATCCTGACTCGCCTTTATCCGCTTGGATTAAAACGGGTTCTAGCCCTAGAGCTTCAATTGCACTGGATAAATGTGCACGTGCAGAGGCATGGTTATCTGGCCGAGATCATGTTCTTCCTGATGATGTCAGAAGTATTGCTCATTCAGTGTTATCTCACCGTATAACCCTTAGTTATGATGCATTAGCAGATAATATTGATGGGCAAGCAGTGGTTAATGAGTTATTGGATATTGTGGCTGTTGGGTAATTAATGATGAATGGCAATATACCGCGTCATGCAAAGCAATCGACATTAGATCCACGATTGCATGTCGAATATCGACATTTGGTCAAGCTGCAGGCATTGAGCCATTCATTTAGATTATTACCTCATTGGCAGGCAAAGAGTTTAATGGCGGGTCGTCATAGCTCCCAGTTTCGAGGCCGTGGATTAAACTTTGAAGAACTAAAGCATTACCAGATAGGCGATGATATTCGTTGTTTAGATTGGAAAGTGACCCTAAGAACTGGTCAACCTCATGTGCGTTTATATACCGAAGAAAAAGATCGTAATGTGGTGATTTTGGTCGATCAAGGTGCCAATATGTTTTTTGCTTCTACCCATACCATGAAGTCAGTGGTGGCAGCTGAAGTGGCAGCATTAATTTCATGGCGGGTATTAAGAGAAGGCGACCGCATTGGTATGCTACTTAAAACACCGAAGGCATGCCTATGGTCAGAGCCGATGCGTGGCCAAAACCATGTATTGCAGCTATTAAAAACACTCAGTCAAAGTAACCAATCTCTTAATGTGAACTCGACTGATTCGGTGAATTTTTCTGAGTCACTAACCAAGCTAGCCCAGCGAGATCTTCGCCAATCCACAGTGATTATTTTAAGTGACTTTTTGTCATTAAATCTTAGCGATATCAATAAACTTAAACAAATTCAACGTAGCAATGACTTACTGGCAGTAAGGATTTCAGATCCGATGGAACAAGCGATTCCTGATGATGCTCAGTGGGTGATGGGTGATGGTAATTATCAACTTAGTTTGCATCAAACTCAGCAAATATCAAAGGTTAATGAAAGCTTTACCACGACCGCGACAGAAAATGCTAAGGCACTTAATTACTTGATGGCACGTCACAATTTACCGTTAGTTGAGTTGAGTACAGACGGTAATCATTTAAGTCAGCTTAAACGCGCTATTGGAGCTTAAAATGCAGCATAACCCGCCGTCGACTTATATTTTACGGGAGCTTGTTGATGTCTACCCAGTTGATGCTGTGTCATGGTGGCCAGGGTTTGAGCAACTTCCTACAGGTTGGTGGTGTCTGCTTGTCATAACAAGTTTATTGATTGTCACAGCAGTGATTATTGGTTTGAATTATCGCTGGCAAAATCGCTATCGCGCTGAAGCGATATTGGCGATTAAACAAATCATGTTAGGTCATCAGGTTATTCAACCTGAACCTAAAACTCAGGCTATGCTGAATCAGCAATTATTTTTTGTGTTAAAACAAGTTCTCATCTATGTAGAGCCACAGACTGCAAAACTTGCTGATAACTCGGTATTAAACGCAATGGATAAATTAATCAGCCATCAATCTAAAAATGATGCATTTAGTTGGCAAAGTGACGTAGGCCAGCGCTGGATTAACAGCTTATACAACCCCAACATTTGTTTGAGTGAAAGTGAAATGACGACATTAGTCCAACAGTTAATACTGTGGATTAACGGCCACATAAATCAATTTTCGATTAAGTCATGGCCTTTATCGGTTGTACGTTCATTTGTGAGGGGGCAGTAACATGTCCTCCATAGACCTAACTTACCCATGGTTATTACTATTATTGCCGTTGCCTTTTCTCGTTATGCGCTTCTCGAAAGCCTATAAAACTAAGCAAACTGCGATTAAAGTGCCATTTTTTCAAGTGCTGATTGATACCTTAAATGAAAAACCCAGTGAGGGAGCGAGTATGCTCTCACCGCGTTTGTGGCAACGAGTTATTCTAGTGTTGAGTTGGTGCTGTTTAGTGCTAGCAATGACTAAACCAACTCAATTAAGTGAGCCACAATTACGCGAACAATTAGGTCGAGATGTGATGATCGCATTAGATTTATCTGGTTCGATGAACGAAACCGATTTTGTGGATGATTCAGGTAAGCGTATTAGTCGTATTGATGCTGCAAAACAAGTTTTGCAGGACTTTTCAGCAACGAGACAAGGCGATCGTTTAGGGCTAATTTTATTTGCCGATGCGGCCTTTTTACAAACCCCGTTTACTGCTGATATTAGTGTGTGGCAGAGTTTATTAACACAATCAGATACTGGGATGGCAGGGCAAAGTACTCATCTTGGTGATGCGATTGGTTTATCAATCAAAGTGTTCGAACAAGCTGAGCAAGATACCGTTTCTGCTCAAGGAACAGACCGAGGCATAAATGAAACTTCGGTTGAGAAAGTTGTTATTTTGCTAACTGATGGTAATGATACCGGAAGCTTTGTTGCTCCTACAGATGCCGCTAAAGTGGCTGCAGTTAAAGGCATTAGGGTACATGTTATTGCGATGGGCGATCCTTTGACTGTAGGTGAGCAAGCGTTAGATATGGAAACTATTGATCGGATAACCAGCGAAACGGGCGGTAGCACTTTTACTGCGTTAGATAAACAACAACTTGATGAGGCATACCAGGCAGTTTCGTTACTCGAACCTCAACTATTTAATAGTACTAGTTACCAAATAACCTATACATTGCATCATTATCTAGTCATTTTTGTCGTCATGCTTTACTTGCTCGCCTTCAGTGCCAGTTTATTGCTTCAAAGTGGCGGGCATCAATCTAAATTAGCTGGCTCAAAGGTCGTTAATACTAAAGCGACTCAAGAAACTAAAGCGACTCACGAAACTAAAGCTACTCAACAAACTAAAGCGACTCACGAAACTAAAGCTACTCAACAAACTAGTGTAGAAAAAATCAAAGGAGAGCAAGATGTTTGATAGCTCCTTTTTGAGTTTATTATGGGCCAACTTTCATTTTATCCGTCCATGGGCGTTGTGCTTATTGTTGCCGCTTGCACTGATTGTGTATATCCGCTGGTATCGAAATGAAGCTGCGCAATCTCAACAAGTTTTACCTGAACATTTGCGGAAAGCGTTAACTGTTGGTGAACAAGGCTGGCGAAAACTATTGCCACTAAAGTTACTCTCAGTGTTGATGATGATGGGCATAATTGTCAGTGCAGGACCTACCTGGAACCGCTATGAGTCGCCATTTAATGAAGATAAAGCCGCTTTGGTGGTCTTAGTTGATTTAAGCCAATCCATGTTAGAAAAAGATGTCGCGCCAAATAGGCTTATACGAGCGCAACATAAAATTCTTGATTTAATTGAATTAAGAAGCGGCGGTAAAACAGGATTAATTGCTTATGCTGGCTCGGCACATGTTGTCGCACCGCTAACCGAAGATAAGCAAGTCTTTACACCTTTTGTCAGTGCATTAGCACCTGAAATTATGCCTGTAGAGGGTAAGCAAGCCCAAGAAGCCTTAACCTTAGTTGATACATTATTGGCAGATGAAGTGGGTGCTAGTGTTATTTTATTTACTGACGGTATGGTGCCCAACGCCATTGATGCTTACGAGGCTTATTTTGAACATTCCGCTCACCAGTTATTAATATTAGGTGTGGGAAATTCTAATCGCGAAGCCACTATTCCCCTAGATGTTCGCTCTTTAGAAACCTTAGCCAGTAAAGCTAATGCTAGTTTGCAGTTAGTGACAGTCGATAATCAAGATGTGCAGTGGTTAATCAGAAAAATAGATCGGCATATGCAGATATCAACTGACAGCATTATGCCCTGGAAAGATATGGGTTATTACTTGCTCTTTCCTATGGCATTGCTGTTATTGCTTTGGTTCAGAAAGGGCTGGTTAGTGCATTGGGGGCTAGTATTAATCGTTTGCGGTAGCAGCGTTGTTGCTCCTTCGCCAGCGTACGCAGAAACATCGTCATTACCTCAAGATGAGTCTGCGAGTGTTAAGGCGCAGGCATCAACTCCAGACACTGATAGTGATCTCCAAGCTAGTGAAAGTTCCGAACTGGCTAGTCAAGAGTTGAAGACTGATGTTTGGCAGAATATACATCAAGCTTGGCTGGACTTTTGGTTTACGCCTGATCAACAAGGCGATCGGGCTTTTCATCAACAAGAATACTTTCAGGCTGCTCAGCATTATCAAGACCCTTTACGCAAAGGTATTGCCTACTACTATGCGGCTCAGTACAAAGCGGCGCAGATTAGTTTTATGCAACAACCGTCGCATCTAAGTTTATTTTATGCTGGCAGCGCATTGGCAAGACAGCGTGAATACATAGCGGCTAGAAATTTATTGCGCGATCTCATCAATGAAATGGATAAGTCTCCACTTGAGTCTGAAGTTCAATTGCGTGCCGATGTGGCGCATAACCTTGCCGCTGTTCAAGCTATCATTGATGAAATTAACCGTTTCAGTGAGAGTCAGCAAGGTACGACCGATGGACTGGAAGAGTCTACTGAACTTGGTAAAGATGAGCCACTGACCTCTGACGGTTTTGAAGAGATAGCCCCCGAAGAAGTGCTAGGTAAAGATACGCTAAATGCTCGTGAGATATTAGGCAGTGAAGAGTTAGCGAACAAATGGTTATCACGAGTTGAAGCCGATCCTAAACGTTTTTTACAAGCCAAATTTTATTTACAGCGACAGTTACAATTGCAGCAAAAGCAAGATGAGGCGCAATAATATGAACATGTCATTGAATAAACTTAATCCGCTGCTGTGTTTGATATGTTTGATTTCATTAGTTTCGTTCTCTGCTTCAGCAGTGACTGTGAGTGATTTACAGCATCAAAAAATGTTAACTATCGAGACCTGGTTATCTAGTGAGGCTGATTCGAATCGAGCGGACCGAAATCAAGCCAGTCAGCAGCCTGATAGTGCTAAAGGGGAGGCTTTGCTAACAACGGTTGTGGGCGAACAGATAACCTTAAATATCAAACTTGGCACCAATAGGTGGTTTACTCGTGGTACGCAAATAGACAATATCGAACTGCCTAATGTGATGAGTAAGCAGCGTGAACAGTTTTCAGTGAATTCTACCCAAAGAATTAATGGCGAAACCTGGTCATTTCAATTGTGGCAAATTTCTTTGTATCCACAAGCTTCTGGAAGTTATCAAGTTCCTGAATTAGGACTATCAGTAGAGGTGATGACCCCGAGCGATGGCAAAGTCAGTGGCATGCTTGTTAGCCAAGCACAATTGTTTGAATCGATTATACCTGATGCGAGTTTACCCGATGATAATTGGTTCAGTTCGCCAGACGTTAATATTGAGCAACAATGGCAGCAATCAAACTCACCTGTATATGTTGGTGATAGCTTTACGCGAACAGTAACAATTAAGGCCGCTGATACTTTATCTGTTTTAATCGGCGATATTATTCCCCAAACGGCTAATGAACAATTTCAAACCTATAGCGATCCTGTTCAATTATTTGATTCTGAACAACGCGGGGATTATTTATCGACTCGAATTGAGCAGCAAGTTTACATTGTTCAACAAGGCGGAGAGCTGAAATTTGATGATGTGGTTATTCGTTGGTGGGATACCGTTAACAAAGAGATGAAACAACAAGTACTCGAAGGAAAAGTTGTTATTGTTAAGCATACTTTAACTTCTTGGCTTAAATATTATCGCAATACACTCATTGTAATGACTTGTTTAGTGATTGGTTTGATAAGTTTATTTTTGGCTATGGCTAGATATTATCAAAGTCACCAGAAGCCAATAGGCTGGTTATATCTGCAGGCGGTGAAAGCTAAAACCTGGCCCAAGGTGCGCAGACTACTTTACTACAAGGTGCGTCAGTCAAACCAACAGCTCACGTTGTTTGATGGGGTTAAGCAACAAAATCAAAATCTTGCTGTTAATATTCAGCAACTTGATCCATCAAAAGCAAACTCAAAACCATTAACTAAGCGTTCAGCTTATGCCTTATGGTTTGCAGTTAAAACGGATGAGGAAAAACCGCAAAGTCGTTTAATTCGACGATTTCTAACTAAGGTTTTTCCTAAAGCATTGCCGCAGCTAACAAAATATTCAAATCAAGATCCTGAATCAAAGTAATCCTTGTTATGCTTAAACGGGTAAATAGTTTATGATTATTGGGTTTATGGCTAGGTGAAAAATGCGTAAAAATGAAAAATACCGATCTAAACCTTATTCCCATTTTTGTGGCTATTTATGAGGAGTGCAGTTTATCTAAATCTGCCAACCGATTAAATATTACTCAGCCTGCGGTAAGTAAAGCATTAAAACGGTTACGGGATATTTATAATGATCCGTTATTTTTACGCGATAATAGTGCCATGGTACCGACACCTCGTGCGATAGATATTTACCCTGCGTTGGCTGCAGCACTGACAAATTACACGAGTACTATCGCAATTGATGGCGGTTTCGATTCGGCCTCTGCAGAGCGTGTGTATTCATTTGCAGTTATATCGGGCCTCGGCCATACGTTCTTGCCATTGGTATTTAGCCATCTTCGCAAAGAAGCGCCACATCTTCATTTTGAAGTTCACCCCATATTTTCAAAAGATACTGAATTAGATTTGCGCTT
Organism: Shewanella sp. 10N.286.52.E4; assembly: GCF_041468785.1. NCBI lineage: Bacteria > Pseudomonadati > Pseudomonadota > Gammaproteobacteria > Alteromonadales > Shewanellaceae > Shewanella > Shewanella sp. 10N.286.52.E4. The sequence continues at coordinate 359,746 of NZ_JBFRJJ010000022.1, read as the reverse complement.
GCAGCGCTATGATTTTGTCATCGATGCAGATCATTTTTCGCCATCTTTTATTAAGTCTCATCACTTATTTGATGAAGAATTAGTGGCTGTGATGAATGCTGAGCATCCACGGATCCATGATGAGATGACGTTAGAGCAGTTTTTAGCAGAAGAGCATATTACAGTCTCAGGTTGGCAAGCGCGGAGTAGTATTATGCGATCTGCTCATATCTCTGAACTGGATTCTCGTAATGTGGTGTATCGAACTAGCACTGTGACTGAATGTTTACCTTTGGTTTCACAAACCGATTTATTGGCTATTTGCGCTAAGAGTATCGTCAAACAGCAAGGCCTGTTATATAAGGTTAAATCATTCGCTTTACCCCTCGACAAAAATACACTGAGTATCAAATTGTACTGGCATCCTTCTAGAGATACCGATGCTGGGCATGTGTGGCTAAGAAACTATTTAGTAAATGAAGCATCCCAGTTTGGTAATTCACAGTTTGGTATATCGCAGTTTGGTCTAGAGAAAAACGCTGATTAAGAGTCAGATATTATGTGGCTGTGAATGACATAATATAAAAGCTAAAGCCTACTATTTGCAGGCTTTTTCTTATGCGTTCTTTATTGTTCGTCTTTACTGTATGTGTTACTGCGCCTGTTTAGCGCGTAGGTCATTAATAACTTGTGGTGGGGCGATGTCAGCTAACGCACTGATGCATTCTTCTGTGTTTTTGTGGTTATTACGAATATAAATATCGCACATTGCATACAGGTTTTCAGGTGAGCCTGAAATTAAATATGCTTGCTCAAATGATTCAATAGATAATTCGATATCCAGTGGCTCTTGAAGCACACCATTTAAATACCAGTAATAGGCATTTTCAGGCGCTAATTCAGTGGCTTTACTCATCGAGATTGCGGCAATGCTTTTCTGATTTAAACGAACTAGCGTCAGCGCTTTAGAGTAATGCAGGTTAGCATTACTGCTATCAAACTCAATGCCTTTATCCAATGTACTCAGTGCGAGTTCATCTTGTCCCTGTGCATAGTAATTAGTGGATAGATTTAAATATAACTCTGTAGTCTTATCTACTGATGTTAATAAACCGAGATATATGTTTTGCGCCAAATTAGGACGTAATGTCCAACGATAAACATCAGCTAATAACAGTTGCTGGGTATAAGACTCATCAAGTTTAAGTTGTGCAATCAGCTTATCAGCTTGGCTTCTAAGCTCTGCTTGTTGTCCCATTTGTAATTGTTCAAAATCTTTTATCAAGCTAACTGTTGCGCTAAAACGTACAGACTCAACGTCATCTTGCAGTAACGGTGCGACCATACGGTAACGGTGTTCTAAAGGGTAGGGCATTGCACCTGCAATTGCTGCTTCACGGACTATAGGTTGGCTGTCCTTTAAAGCTCTAGCGACTGCAACCAGACTGTTTTCATTTGGGTATTGGGCAATAAATCGCAGTGCTTGAGCGCGTTTTTCTGCAGGCTCATTAATATTTTGGGCAATATAAGCCATTGCTTGAGGAGTTACTGTTTCACTTGAATCACTGGTTGTCGTTTCAGTTTGTGCAGCATTGGCTGGCAAGCTGATACTGATTGCAGGTAGCGACATTGAAAGCGCTACTAAGGTGAACAATGTCAATGGACGAAATGTCATAGTTAAAACCTATCAATTCATGTAGTGAAGGCATACAAATACCCTCTATTAAAAATAATATGTAAAGGTAAATGTTATCGGTTTTTTGTGGCTTGTTGGATTAACTTATCGCTATATTTACCGTGTGCGACAGGGTGGCCTGTATTGCGTAAAATGTACGCTAAAGGTTTATCGATATAGGCGAAAAACTTTTTCCAGCCTGCACATAAATAATTCAGGCCAGGCTCACCATCACGGCTGCTGATAAAGCGGTTTTTAGGGCATTCGCCATAACATGCAAACTGATACTCACACTGGCTGCACTGGGAGTTTATCCCGCGTGATTTTGCTAAACCAAAACTTTGCTGTTTTTCTGAAAATGCCATATCAGCTAAAGGCGTGTCTTTTATATTGCCAATTTTATATTCAGGGTAGACATAGTGATCACAGGCAAAAACATCACCATTAGGCTCGAGCGCTAAGCCTTTGCCACAGACTTGACCTAAAGTGCATAACGGATTTTTATTGCCCATCCAGGCTTCAACACTGGCTTCGAAATATTGCACCATGATTTTACCAAAATCATGCATCACCCATTCATTAAATACAGCAATGAGGAAGTTACCCCATGCTTCATCTGAAACACACCAAGGCTCCATTACAGAACTTTTGTTTCCTGGAATAAGACGTTTATCACCTTGACGATATTGAGGAGCTTTAGTGTCGGTTTGAGGTGCATCGGTTCTAAAGGTTTTTTGCTCAACAATTGGGATGAATTGCATTTGCGGAGACTTCACCACATCGCGTAAAAAGCGGTATACCTCAACAGGGCTTTGGCTGGTCACTTTGTTGACACAGGTTAATGTTGCGAACCTGACTTCATATTTATGCAGCAGTTCTACCGCAAGCATGACTTGTCTAAATGTACCACGACCAGCTCGGTTGGTGCGGTAAGTGTTATGCATCAACTCTGGACCATCAATGCTCAGTCCAATCAGGAAGTTATTTACTTTAAAAAACTGACACCATTCGTCGTTAAGCAATGTGCCGTTGGTTTGCAAGTCGTTAGAGATGACAACCCCTTTCGGACAATGCTTTTGTTGGTATTCAACGACTTTTTTAAAGTAATCGAGCCCCAGCATCGTCGGCTCACCGCCTTGCCAAGAGAAGATTATTTCTGGTGTGTTCTGCTGAAGAATATATTGCTGAATATATTCTTCTAGTAAGGCCTCATCCATTTCAGGGGAGCAGCCTTTTTTATATTCTAGCAAGTCTTGTTTACTGAGGTAGTAACAATAGTCACAATCAATGTTGCACACAGCGCCAATGGGTTTTGCCATGACGTGCATACGTTTTGAGGCTTTACCATTAAATTGTGGACCTTGAGTTATCTTCATATCACTACCTCTTAATGGCTGAGCGTGTCTGTTTCGTACAGAATTACTTTGTATCGTATGTAAGCTGACAGGTTTGTATCAATTGAGGTAAATTGTAAGCTATTCACTTTGACGATATAAGCTCAATTCGGCTATATCCAATATAACCATTAGTTTGGTTAACAAATCGATATAGCGTTTTATAATTGCTACTTAAAACAGCGGATTAATAATGGGAAATATATGAAACAAGCTGGTGAAAATCTTGGTCACATTAACCATAGTGTTAAACCGTCAATACTGCAGAGCACTCGCACGATAGTGTCGGGAGTGATTGGCGCAACATGTCTTGTTTTTTTAAGCGCTTGCAGCACCACTAACATTTCATCTCACCCAATTTCTGTGTCGATTATGGCTGACATGGTGTTAGTTGATGGCGGCTCCTTCGTCATGGGTTCCAACTTGGAAACAGCTAAAAAGTCAGAACAGCCGGCTCATGAAGTCAGTGTAGATAGTTTTTATATTTCAAAATTTGAAGTGACTCAGGAACTGTTTGAGTCAGTAATGGGTGGTTCAAATAGCTTTTTTGTTAACCCTAAAGTGCCAGTTAATAATTTAAGTTGGCAGCAAGCGGTATATTTCATTGAGCGTTTAAACGAATTAACTGGCGATAATTATCGTTTACCTACTGAAGCTGAGTGGGAATTTGCTGCCATTGGTGGCAATAAATCTAAAGGCTTTACTTACAGTGGCTCGAACAATATCGATGATGTTGGCTGGTATGCCCAAAATGCTAATAATCGTGCACAACCTGTAGGGCTCAAAAAGCCAAATGAACTTGGCCTTTACGACATGACAGGTAATGTTGGCGAGTTTGTTATTGATAAATTTGATGAAGGTTTTTATCGAGTATCGCCTAAGCATAATCCTAATAATGCTCAGCATTCAGATATCAATTTAGCCCATAAAACTACCCGTGGTGGCAGCTTTGCTTATGATGCCAACGAGTCTGAAAACTTTCGACGAGACTTTGCAAGTCAGTCCATCTTAATGTCTGATTTAGGGCTAAGGTTAGCAAAAGATGCTAACTAGTTTTAAATGAATATGGAACGTTCTATTTTTAAATCACGGAGTCCTAATGAATAAACTTAGTTTGTCTTTATATGCTTTGGCGTGCATGACGTGTTTAAGCCCACTAGCAGCAATTTCAGCAGAAACACCACCTAAATTAATCCTACAAATTACCGTTGATGGTCTACGAGGTGATTTACTGGATCGCTACAAACATAACTTTGGTGACAATGGGTTTAAGTACCTGCTTGATGAAGGCACTCATTATACTAATGCCCATTATCAACACAGTAACACTGAAACGATTGTAGGCCACGTATCGCTTGCGACAGGCGCAACACCCAGTGTGCATGGCATGGTGGGTAATGTTTGGTATGACCGAAGCCAAGAACGCCTCGTTTATAATGTTGAAGATGAAAATTATCATATGTTGTCAGCGAATGCTGGCGTTGATAAATCAACTGAAATAGATCCAACTCAGAAGACGGCTTTAATGGATGGACGTTCTCCAATTCCAATGCTGAGTACTACGTTTTCTGACGAGCTGATGGTGGCGACCAATGGTCAATCAAAAGTGTACTCCGTATCCGTAAAAGATCGTGGCGCGATTTCACTTGCAGGGCATATGGGAAAAGCTTTTTGGTTTTCTAAGAGTCAAGGTGAGTTTGCCACCAGTAACTATTATTATCCGCAATATCCTCAGTGGGTTAATGATTGGAATGACAGTAAGCTTTTCAAGCGTTACTCAGACAAAAGTTGGCAGTTAAGTTTAGCGAAAAAAGAATATACCTTAGTCGATTCATCCGCGACTCATAAAATTGACTTAGCAGGATTTAATAACCAATTTCCTCACCCTTACGGTGCAGGTGATAGTAAGTATTTCACGACAAAATTAACCTTAAGCCCTGCAGGGGATGAGCTGACTGCAGATTTTGCTAAAACCTTATTATCTAAAGAAGCATTAGGACAAAATAAGCATACTGACTTTTTAGCGGTGAGTTTCTCATCTAATGATTATGTCGTGCATATGTTTGGCTCCAATAGTCTGGAAACCGAAGATAATTTACTGCGTTTGGATAAAACCCTTGCTGATCTATTCAGTCATGTTGATAAGCAAGTCGGTCTAGAAAATACTTTGATAGTGTTATCGGCAGATCATGGTGTACCAGAAACTGCGCCACATGTGCATGATATCGGGTATCACGATGCGGGATACTTTGAAGTTGATAGCTTATTAAACCAAGGGGTTAAAAAACGCTTAAAACAAGAGTTTGGTTTAAATGATGATGTAGTAACTTTGTTTTCAGAACCTTATATTTATTTAGACCGTGAATTAATTGCCAGAAAGAATCTGTCTCTTGCACAAGTGCAAACCGCGATAGCTCAAGAAGTGATGAAAGTTAAAGGGGTCGAAATGGCCATTACGTCGACTGATATTGAGTTGAATAATGTTCCGCCAACCCGAGTCGGGCAGCTGGTAATGAACAACCATCATCGACAGCGTTCTGGCGACGTTTATATCGTGTTTGCTCCACGTAAGTATATTAATGATTTAGAAGGTTTGGTTATCGCATCTAAACACGGTTCACCTTGGCGATACGATACCCATGTACCAATTATTTTTGCTGGGTATAATATTAAAGGTCAACGCATTGATCGTGAGGTGACACCATATGACATTGCGCCAACCTTATCGAATAAATTACGGATCACTCAACCTAGCGGTGCAACAGGGCAAGTGCTTGAAGAAGTAAGTCGATAAACACTCAATACAGAAATAGTAATTTTACTCAAAACAAAGGAATGATATGAACGGTGCAGGTGGAACATCAGGTGGGATTGGCTCATTTTTTATTGGATTAATTATGATGTGCGGTGGCTTTTATATGCTATTAAAAGCGATAAAAGTGACCAGTTCATTCGGCTTTAGTCATAGCCTTTATAATGTGGGCGGGGTTGGGTTAACCAGTGGCATGATCATGATCCCATTCATGTTTGGTATTGGACTGATGTTTTATAATGCTAAGAATATCTTTGGCTGGATCCTCACTTTTGGTTCATTAGTCGGCTTGATATTTGGTGTGATAAGTTCAATCAATTTCCGCTTTAGCCATATGAGCGCGTTCGATTTAATCGTTATATTGGTGTTAAGTGTCGGTGGGTTAGGGATATTTCTACGCTCGTTAAAAAGTATAGAAAAAAGATACCCTGATGCTTAATGCTGTAAATATGGTGGTGTGTCGTTAACAGCCATTGGTGACGACATTAATAATAGGTCTTGCACTTGCTGAAGTAGCTTGTCGATAACGTAAATAGCAAGCTGCTTGACCTGCATCTTCAGTGATAACGCCATGCCAATAAATCCAAGCGCCTGCAAATACACTAGGGCGTTTATTCCAATCCTCATCTGGGAAGTCCATAAGTAAATCAATCCCTGCGGCAGTGCCATCTGGATAACCGTAGGCTAGTTCAACATCAATATCGTTAATACTTAGAGTTGATGTGGGCAGTTTTTCAACGCCAGCGATAGATGCTTTTGAATAGGTAAGTGTTGCAGCCGACTGCATGGCACTTTCCATTCCATCCATTGTTGCGACAATAGAATCTTTTCTAAAATCAATAAATTTGCTGCTAGCTACTATGGCTAAAATAGCCAATATAATGATAACCACAACCAGTTCAATTAATGTGAAACCAAATGATTTTTTCGAATAACTGAATTGGGCTGAGTGATTTTTAGGTGAGCAAAATAATGTTTTATTCATATATTTCAAAATGTATTTCTATGTAATGTTATTATTTTTGGCTTACTTATGTTGTTAACAATAGTAGCAGCATTTTAGGTTGTGTTGATACATAACGCCGATTGATAATACATCTACATTACTTGTTTTTGTTGTTATTATCCTAATTAACTTAGTTTCTGGTGGATGTAAACTGTGCCGAATTCAAAAGAGAGAGCGTCAACAGAGGCTCTCTTATCTAATACTTCCTCTTCTATTGCTGTATTACCTTGGATATTTGATTTTCTCAAACCTTATAAACTAAAAGTGTTTGCAGCAATAATCTTTTTGTTTATTGGCTCCTTTGCTTGGCTTTCTTTAGGTCAAGGCGTGCGGATGATGGTGGATGAAGGCTTCTTGGCTGATAACGCTGAGCGCCTTAATGAAATTGTACTGTTCATATTAGTCATCACGGCCATTAGCGGCAGTGCCGTATTTTGTCGTTTTTACTTAATGACCTGGCTTGGCGAACGAGTTATCGCTGATATTCGTTTGACTGTTTACAACCATTTATTGAATTTATCCCCTGCATTTTTTGCCGAGCAGCGTACTGGTGAAGTCATATCAAGGTTTACCGCTGACAGCACACTATTACAAAGTGTTGTTGGCAGTAGTTTATCAATGGCATTTCGCTCAACTGTGACAGTACTCGGTGCTATTGTGATGATGGCGATAACCAGTCTTAAACTCACAGGACTAGTGTTACTCGCTGTGCCAATGGTGTTTATTCCGGTGATCTTTTTAGGCAAAAAAGTGCGTCAGTATTCACGTAAAAGCCAAGATAAAGTCGGCGATTTAGGCGCATACATTGATGAAACTCTGCATGAGATCCATACCGTGCAGGCTTATGGGCATGAGCGTAAAGATAGAACCGAGTTTAATAGCCAAGTTGAATCGGTTATGACCGCAGCGAAAGGGCGAATTTTATATCGGTCAATTTTAATCTCGTCAGTGATGTTCTTAAGTATTGCAGCAATAGCCTTGGTTTTGTGGGTAGGCGCACAAGATGTAATGCAAAATAATATCAGTGCGGGTGAATTGTCTGCCTTTATGTTTTATGCGGTGATGGCAGCAGGTTCTGTTGCCACAATCAGCGAAGTCTTTAGTGAAATACAACGTGCTTCAGGGGCTGCAGAAAGACTGATTGAGTTAGTACGTACTCCGGTTGATATCCCCGAAGTGACAACCCCTGTAGTTTTACCTGCCAACATCAATGGGTGTTTGAGTCTTGAAGCGCTTCGTTTTGCCTATCCAAGTAGTAAAGAAGACGTTATTAAAGGCATTGACCTTACTATATCAGCAGGCGAAAGGGTGGCCTTAGTGGGCGAGAGTGGTGCAGGTAAAAGCACGCTTTTTGAGCTATTACTGCGCTTTTATCAGCCTAAAGCAGGTCTGGTAAGGTTAGACGATATTGATGTATCGAGGTTAAGTCTAGAGCAGCTTAGGGCGCAATATGCATTGGTGCCTCAAGAGTCAGTCATATTTGCCACCAGTGTATTTGAAAACGTGCGCTACGGTCGTATTGATGCAACAAAAGAGCAAGTGCAGCAAGCTTGCATTACCGCAAAAGCGGATGAGTTTATCCAGGAGTTATCGGACGGTTATGATACTTACCTTGGTGAGCGCGGGGTTAAGTTATCTGGCGGACAAAAACAGCGTATAGCCATTGCTAGGGCAATATTAGCTGATAGACCGATATTGTTATTAGATGAAGCCACGAGTGCGTTAGATGCTGTGAGCGAAGTCAAGGTTAAGCAAGGGTTAGACAACCTAATGCAGGGGAGAACAACGCTCATTATCGCCCATCGACTCGCGACAGTGATTAATGCCGACAGAATTGTCGTGCTTGAAAAAGGCCAAATAGTTGCCATAGGGACACATCAAGAGCTAATGCAGTCTAGTGATGTTTACCAAGAGTTTGCCAGCTTGCAGTTACTGACAGAGCAGAGTAGTTAATCGTAATTGACATGAGTTAAGCAATAACAACAAGAGTGTTTACATAAGCAAACGCCACTATCTAAGCTGATAGTGGCGTTTTTTATTAAGACTTGCCAATGAAGTATTAGCGACTTAATGAGATTACTTTCTGAGTTCACGCCTTAGAATTTTGCCCACAGTACTTTTAGGTAACTGGGGTGTAAATTCAATGATGCGCGGTACTTTATAAGCGGTTAATTGACTGCGGCAATAGTCAGATATTTGTTGCTTAGTTTGCGCTTCATCAGTTGTCGCTTCTTTTAATACAATAACAGCTTTGACTGCTTCACCTGACTTGTCATCTGCTACACCGACAACTGCACATTCAAGTACTAATTCATTTTGCGATAATACGTCTTCAACTTCGTTAGGGTACACATTAAAGCCTGATACGATGATCATGTCTTTTTTACGGTCAACTATTTTATGAAAGCCATCAGCTGTCGCGACAGCAATATCACCGGTTTTAAAGAAACCATCTTGGGTCATCACTTTGGCTGTTTCAGCTGGCTGTTGCCAATAGCCTTGCATAACTTGTGGCCCTTTTACTGCTAGTTCACCCGCATCTGCGAGTGGTACTTCTTCATCATTGATATCAAGGATCTTTACTTGAGTCTCAAGTACGGGTTTACCTATGGTACCTAGCTGCTGAAAACCCGGAGCATTAAGGCTTACAACTGGTGATGTCTCTGATAAACCGTAACCTTCTGAGATCATGCAATTGGTGGTTTGTTGCCAAATATTGGCTGCAGCGCTAGTGAGAGCGGTACCACCAGAGATAGTAATGGTCAACTTACTGAAGTCGAGAGCTTGAAATTCTGGCTGGTGGCATAAGCCAACAAATAAGGTATTTAGGCCGGCAAAACCGGTAAATGGGTAGCTGGCCATGGTCTTTATAAGGCCACTAATATCACGTGGGTTTGGAATGAGTACCGAGCAGCTGCCTGATTCAAAATACAGGACTAGATTCACCATGAATGCATAGATGTGATATATCGGTAAAGGCGCAACAAAAATATCTTCTCCTGGCGTCATGGTGCTAGCGATACGAGATTTAACTTGCGCTGAGTTAGCTAACATATTGCGATGACTTAACATTGCGCCTTTTGATAACCCTGTGGTGCCACCAGTGTATTGCAGTGCGGCAAGATCAGTTTGTAATGGTTTTACTGGGGTGTAATTGGATTGCGCGCCAAGTGCGAGCATCTGATTAAATTCAATCTTTTCAAATGGGGTATCAGCTTGAGGTTGCGGATTAATTAAGTCCAATGCATGCGTACTAATAACTAACGATACTGAAGTTTGTTCAATGACGTTATTTAGTGTTGGCAGTAAATCCGATAACACCACCAAGGCTTTGGCACCAGAATCATTAAATTGATGAATTAATTCACGCTCGGTATATAACGGGTTGGTATTAACAATAATCAGCCCTGCTCGAATCGCCCCGTAAGCTGCAATGACAAATTGGGTAATATTGGGAAGTTGAATTGCAATTCTATCTCCCACTTCAAGTCCACTGTGTTGTTGTAAGTAAGTGGCAAAATGACGTGATGCTGCTTCAATCTCATTAAAAGTGGTTTGCTTGCCTAAACAGGCATAAGCGACATTGTCTCCATACTGCTGACAAGTTTGTTCAATTAAATCTACCAGCGATTGATACTTTTCTAGGTTAAGTATTGTATCTGCGTCGTATGCCATGGTTATCACCTTTATTGTGTTTGTTCTTCTGATAATCAAACGAGCGTTTAGATTAGAGCTATTGTGCTCAAAAGGTCAACAGAATTCGCGATATATTTTTATTATCACATTAATATATATAGAGTTTTTACTCTACATATGTAATTTTATACTTGCACAACGAAGGTATTAATGCTGGTTTTTTAAACTAAATAAAGTTATCTGGATGGTGCTACTAATTAAGTAATGCCTAATTTGCAGGTTAATGTGCTGCTTAGTTGTATTTTTCTATATATATTTAGTTAATTTATCTTTTTTATTGGCTTAAAGGCGTTGATTATTTTGATGAATAATAGAAATTATTAGCAATTGTGTTTTATTTGTTATAAAAATGTAACTGCAAATGGAGTTACTTCATTTTGGGAGAGACGATGTTTACGTCATTGAATTGATTTAAACACCTGTCACAAGCATGAAATTATAATAAATAAAGAGACACCAATGATGACTAATTTAAAGAAAAGGAAGTTTGGCTTAAATTCATTAAGCCTTGCTGTAACAGTGGCTTTAGCCGGCTCTGTTATGTCAACACAAGTAATGGCCGAAGATGAAGAAGTCGCAGAGAATGTAGAAAAAATTGCTGTTGTGGGTAGTCGCGCAGCACCTCGTTCAGTGGGTGAGTCCCCAGTACCTGTGGATATTATTAGCGCTGATGATTTAAGGAAAAATGGCTCAACTGACATGATTGATATGTTAGTTACTTCTGTGCCTTCTTTTAACTCTCGTGCACAACCAATTAGTGATGCTGCAACCTTAGTTCGTCCAGTAAATTTACGTGGTCTTCCATCAGATAGTACTTTGATTTTAGTGAATGGCAAACGTCGCCATCGCGCTTCGGTAATTGCTTTCCAAGGTGGTGGTATTAACGATGGTGCTCAAGGGCCTGATATTTCAGTCATTCCAAGTATTGCTTTAAAGCAAGTTGAAGTACTTCGTGATGGAGCTGCTGCACAATACGGCTCAGATGCAATTGCAGGGGTGATGAACTTCCAATTAAAAGATAGCGCTGAAGGTGGCTCAATTAGTGTCAGCCATGGTGAGTATTATGAAGGCGACGGCGCAACAACGACAGTTGATGGTAACATCGGGTTACCACTAACAGATGCTGGTTTCGTGAATATTAGTGCACAATATAAAACCGCTGATGCTACAAGTCGAAGCGTACAGCGTCCGGATGCTGCGGGTTTAATTGCTGGAGGCAACACTTTTGTCAATGACCCTGCACAAGTATGGGGTAATCCAGAAATAAACGATGATTACACCATTTTTGCTAATCTTGGTTTTGATTTTAATGACAAACACAGGGTTTATGCATTTGGTAACGTTTCATCAAGAGAAGCAATTGGTGGCTTCTACTACCGTAACCCTCACAATCGTGGCAATGTCTATTCAGTTGACGGCGGAGAAACTTTATTAGTCGGTGCGGTCAATGGAGACCAATCAACTTGTGATGTTGTTCCTGCAAATGTTCCTAATGTACTTGATACGCCAGAGTATGCCGCTATGGTTGCGGATCCTAACTGTTTCTCTATGAACCAAGTTCGTCCAGGTGGTTACACGCCACAATTTGCCGGTACGATTGAAGATATGTCTTTCTTCTTCGGCTTTGAAGGTGAGATGGGTGAATGGAATTATGATGCTAGTGCTGGCACAGGTTCAAACAAATCTAGCTTTAGTCTTTATAATTCTTTAAACCCTTCACTTGGCCTTGCTGCTAACCCTGAAGATACGCAAACAGATTTTGATACTGGTGCTTATGAGCAGGTTGAAACAACGGTCAATTTGGATTTCTCTCGTTTCTTTACCCTAGGTTCAGTTGAAGATATTAGCTTTGCTACAGGTTTTGAATGGAGAGAAGAATCATTTGAAATTACTCAAGGTGAAGAAGCCTCTTGGATTGCTGGTCCTTATGCTGATCAAGGCTTTAATATCGGCTCACATGGTTTTAAGGGCTTTGGTCCAGAAGCAGCAGGTAAAAATGATCGTAGTAACATTGGTATTTATGCTGATGTTGAAGCCTATTTAACAGATGACTGGTTATTAGGTGTTGCACTTCGATATGAAGATTTCTCGACATTTGGTGATACGTTAAATTATAAAATCTCAACCCAATATTCATTTACTGATTATTGGTCTATGCGAGCATCTCACAGTACTGGATTTAGAGCGCCGACTGTAGGTCAGGAAAATGTTGTGAATACGCAAACATCGATTGTAAATGGCGATTTGATTCAGACATTTATTGCACCTCCAACGGATCCATTGGCGGCATTTTATGGCGGTGAAGTGTTAGAACCTGAAGAATCTGTAAACTATGCAATTGGTACAGTATTTGAGTATGAAGATTTCTTCTTAACAGTTGATTACTACAATATTGAAGTGACAGGTCGTATTGCGCAATCAAGTCAAATCGAAGTGAAAGCTGAAGATTATGATGACTTACGTGATGCAGGTGTTGAATTTCCTGAGTTGATTTCAGCGGTGACCTATTACACCAATGATTTTGATACAACGACTCAGGGTGTGGATATTGTCGGCTCTTACGAGACAGAGTTGATGTCTGGTGACACAATGTTCAGTCTTGCTTATGGCTGGACAGATACAAACGTTGATAAGTTCGATCCGGATACAACTGATGAGGGTAAGGTACGCCGTCTAGAAGATGGTATTCCAGCTCATCGTGCAACCCTGACATGGAATCAAACTTGGGATGATTTAAACGTTTCATTACGTGGTAATTACTTCGGTGAATACTACGCTACTCATGCAGATGATACTTCTGACTGGGGTTCTGAAACGGCTGATTCTGCAGTGACAGTAGATTTAGAGGTTAGCTACACAATGTTCGATCAGTTAACCCTTTCTGTCGGAGCAAACAACTTGTTTGATCAAGAAGCACAAGAGTTAAAAGATGGTACTCAAGGTGTGCTAGGTGCAGTTTACTATGAAAGTGGTCCATTTGATTACAATGGCGGTTTTTACTACGGTAAAGTTAGTTATGTATTCTAAGTTTATGGATATGATTTAATAAAAAACCTTGCCAGTTGGCAAGGTTTTTTTTTGGCTGATAGGTAGGTTTACATTTAACTTATCTTAATCAGACTGATTACTTAGCTGCTTCTAAAGATTGAAATACAGCGTTCATGGTTAACTCTACAGGAAGTAATATTCCTTGAGGATGACTGGGACCATAGACTTTGTTAAATGGTGTACCCATTCCACCATTTTTGCCTACATAGCTTTCAATCATGGGGTTGGGCTCTGTCCAGTTACCTTTCATTAGTACAATATTATCTGCTTCTAATGCATTTACTATCGTTTCACGACGAGTGACATTCGCTTTATTGCTTCGACACGGTAAACACCAGTCAGCGTATATATCCACAAAAACGGTATAACCTTGATCGACCAATGGGGCTATCTGTGCAGGGTTGAGAGGCTGCCATTGTAGTCGTTTATATGCATTATAATCTTCAGTTTTTTGTAAAAATGCATATATCCCAGTAAAGCATATCGTCATAAAACCTAACAATATAATAATGGCGGTCGGAATATTTTTCCCTTTGATTTTAAAGAAAATAAGTAACGCAATACCAGCAAGCAATAAACCAAGTAATATAGGAAACATTAAGGTCATGATGATGTTCTCTGAGATGTGTACAGTATATTGATATTCACTATATCAAGGATTACTTAATTTGAGGTTAAATGAATGTTGTTAATAGAAATTCATGGTAACGTACGGCTTTTAATGAGTTGATTCATACAGACTCAAAGAGTTAACAATGCAAAATATGGGAATCGAGTGTAATGGCGTTTAGTACTTGGTTAGGTTTACTAGCCATTTGTTGTTTAGGGGCGATGTCACCAGGGCCAAGTTTAGCTATGGTATTGAGGCATACTTTGTCAGGCGGGCGATTACATGGCGTTGTTTGTGCTTGGGCGCACTCAATCGGTATTGGCGTTTATGCATTGGTGACGTTATTAGGACTGGCTGTTGTTTTAGAAAAATCACCCATTATTTTTAACGCCATTGCGGTTGTTGGGGCACTTTATCTTGCATGGATGGGTTTTCAAGCACTTCAATCTAAAGGAGGCATGGAGCAAAAACTGCAATCTGGTGAGCCAAGTTCATTGCTTCAAGCGGCGAGAGATGGCTTAGCAATTTCATTATTTAACCCGAAAATCTTACTGTTTTTTCTCGCCCTATTTAGTCAATTCGTTATAGCGGCTGAAACGCTTACAGGGCAAACTTTGATTGTACTAACCCCGCTTGTGGTCGATGGTTTGTGGTATACGATTATTGCAGTGGTGTTGTCTCACGGGCCTGTTTTGTCACGGCTTCGCGACAAGGCGGCGATAATTGATAAGTTGTCAGGGGTAGTGCTTATTTTACTAGCAGTTAGGGTGATTATTAATTTGTTCTAGTGTTACAAGGTTGGTTTAGCCGAAAAATACAAAGCCATCGGTTAGATGGCTTTTTCGTATATTAAGTCTATCAATTAGCCTTTGAAGACTTGCACTGAATCATCAGCTTTTTCTTCTGTGGCTTTTTGTCCGCCTGGAGGGTTCTTGATATGGTCATTCAAGTTTTCGTTCAGCATGCCTTTGTATTCATCAGAGAACCAATTTAAGGCATTTTCTTTTTCTGCTTCTAAATCTGAAGACTTGATTGCAGCTTCGAAGGCATTGTAGCGCGCAGCAGCAAAGCGAAGCGCAGTACCGACTTTACCGATATCATTTTCAGTTTGACCAAGTTGATTTGCCAGGGCAATAAATTGATCCGCTAATTGGTACATGGTTGTTTCTGTTTTTTCTTCAGACATGAAAATCTTCTCACAATGATTTAAAAATTAGCCAAGAGTCTACCTACTTTACCGACAGAATAAAGTAGCAATTACGTATTCGGGTCAGAATCTGTGATCACTTGACCATTGCGTGAGTCGTAATAGATTGAGAGTGTGGCTAATGGATTATAGAAATACCGACATTGATCTGGATTGATATAAGTGGCTCTGTAAACTGAGTCGTCAGGGTTAGTGCTGGTTGTAATGGAAGGAGCATCTTGCAAGATAGTCTCCCAAACGGAAATACAGTCATTGGTGTTATTGAGTCTTGGGGATGATTCAAAAGGAGGCCAATTTTGCGCCGGATAGCCCCATTGATTAATGTCTAGCTGACCATCAGTACCTGCGTTTTCAAAAATCTGAAGATTATCAGCAGGGCCAGAATTTCCTAACGCTGCCCATTTCATATTAGCCAATGAAATACCGCTGGAAAAAGCGCCGCCAGTCCCTTGGACTGTAGAAACTTCAGCATCTTGTTTAATATTGATAAACTTGGGTAATGCGATAACGGCAATAACGCCTAATATAATAATAACAACGACTAATTCTATTAGGGTAAAACCAAATGTCTTTTTGGTGTTCAGTTTCTTGGGCATCAACGAACATCCTTTTTATTTTGTTATGAAATTAATTTTAAGTTAAAAAATATTTTTATGCGAGTTGTTGGCAATTCAATGGAGTAAATAATCTGATGGACAGTTGGATAGAGTTCATAGCACTAGAAAAAAAGAAAGCGTACTTTGTCGCGCTCGAGCAGTTTCTAGATAATCAAAGACGACTTGATAAAGTCATCTTTCCGCCATCGGAAGATATCTATAATGCGTTTGATTTAACCCCACTAGATAAGGTTAAAGTGGTAATTCTTGGGCAAGACCCTTATCACGGTGCAGGACAAGCTCATGGCTTATGCTTCTCGGTCCAAGCTGGAGTGAAAACGCCACCTTCATTGGTAAATATTTATAAAGAGCTGAAACAAGATATTGCAGGTTTTGAGATCCCGAAACAAGGTAACTTAACCCATTGGGCCGAACAAGGTGTGTTGTTGCTCAATACAGTATTAACGGTTGAAGAAAGTAAGGCTCACTCACACTCAAAGGCTGGCTGGGAGACTTTTACCGATAATGCCATGCATTGTCTTAATGAACGTGAGGAGTCTATTATATTTGTGTTGTGGGGCGCTCATGCCATTAAGAAGGGCAAGTTAATTAATGCTCCGCAGCATCAGGTTCTAACTGGGCCACATCCATCACCTTTATCAGCCTATCGTGGCTTCTTTGGCTGTCAGCATTTTTCAAAAGTTAATCAACTGCTGGCACAGAAGGGCAATATGCCGATTGATTGGCAGGTCTAGATATTCAGTAAATCTAACAAACATTTTTTGAACATAATAAAAATGCACTTGGCTAATGAAAGCGAAGTGCATTTTTTTATCGCAAACTTAACAGCTATAAATTAGTTGTTACGTTGAACTGATATTTTAGCTAATGAAATTAACGCTGTTTTATATTCACTATCTGGGATCGGAGCGAGTGCTGCGATCGCTTTATCAGCTTCTTGATCTGCTTTCTGCTTAGTGTATTCAAGCGCACCAGATTCTTTAAGTGCTGCAACAATCTCATCGATAGCCTTAGTACCGTCACCTTTTTCAATGGCTTCTTTAATCAGTGCTTTTGCAGTGTCGTTACCGTGTGCCATAGCGTAAATCAATGGCAATGTCGGTTTGCCTTCAGCTAAGTCATCACCGATATTTTTACCAAGCTCATCAGCATCAGCAGTGTAATCTAATAAGTCGTCGGTTAACTGGAATGCAGTTCCGAGGAATTTACCGTATTCGCCTAATGCGGTTTGCTGTTCTTGACTCACATCTGCAATCACACCTGTGAGTAAGGTCGCGGCTTCGAATAATTTAGCTGTTTTGCAGTAAATCACTCGCATATAATTTTCTTCCGTGGTTTCAGGGTCATTACAATTCATTAATTGTAAGACTTCACCTTCAGCAAGAATATTGGTGGTATCTGCTAAAACTCTTAGCACTTTCATGCTATCGAGTTCAGTCATCATCTGGAATGAACGGGTATATAAGAAGTCACCAACAAGTACGCTAGCACTATTTCCAAAAAGCGCATTAGCAGTTTTGCGGCCGCGCCTTAGGGTCGATTCATCTACTACATCATCATGCAATAAAGAAGCTGTGTGGATAAATTCAATAATGGCAGCTAACTTAAGATGTTCTTCACCTTTATAGTCAATAGCGCGAGCGGCTAATACAGAAAGCAGTGGACGAAGTCTCTTACCACCACCATTGATAATGTAAAAACCCAGTTGGTTTATTAATGCAACATCAGACTCAAGTTGTTTGTAAATTAACTGATTGACGGCTTGCATGTCATTATCAGCTAGTTGACGAATGGCGTTCAAATCCATAATGGTCTCTAGTTATTAGGCTATTGGGCAAATTATATTGCCCACTATATAAGGTTCAAATTGTATATTAACAAATTTTAACTAATTTTCATGCCTTAGACAGCTTTTGTTCTTAGATAGTGAGAGTTAAACCGAGCTTTTTTTAATGATTCAAATTTAACGCTTGCCAGACTGCTAATCTTGCCGTAGAATCCGCGCCCATTGTCATTAAAAGTTTTTAGCACCCGATATCTACTATTACGAATCGGAGTGTTAGTCCATTTGGAGTGAAATAGCTATGTACGCTGTTTTTCAAAGTGGCGGAAAGCAACATCGTGTTGCTGAAGGTCATACAGTTCGTTTAGAGAAAATTGAAGTTGCTACTGGTGAAACTGTAGAGTTTGATCAAGTATTATTGGTTGCTGATGGTGAGAACGTTCACGTTGGTACTCCTCTAGTTGCTAGTGGTAAAGTTGTTGCTGAAGTGGTTAGCCACGGTCGCGGTGAGAAAGTAACTATTCAAAAGTTCAATCGTCGTAAGCATCACGAAAAGAAAATGGGCCATCGTCAATGGTTCACTGAAGTTAAAATCACTGCGATCAGCGCATAATTTAGGAGTCTAACTCATGGCACATAAAAAAGCTGGCGGTTCTACTCGTAACGGCCGCGATTCAGAAAGCAAACGTCTTGGTGTTAAGCGTTTCGGTGGCGAATCAGTTGTTGCTGGTAACATCATCGTACGTCAACGTGGTACTAAGTTCCACGCTGGTGTAAACGTAGGTATCGGTCGTGACCATACTTTGTTTGCATTAACAGACGGTAAAGTTAAGTTTCAAGTAAAAGGTCCTAATAACCGTAAGTTTATTAGCATCGAAGCTTAATTCTAGACTCTAATCAGTCTTTGAAAGCCCCGCCTTCTGGCGGGGCTTTTGTGTTTTTTACCTCATTGTTGAATTTAGTTAACTAAACTTCAATGAAGTATTTCGATGTATCACATCGATAGTTATTTTTTTGCAGTAAGCGATTTATGGTGATTGTATCTTCTACGCTTCCCTGCACATCTCAGTCTTTTGAGGTTATAATTGGCACATTAAGTGGTGTCAGGAGTATGTATGAAGTTTATAGATGAGGCTAAAATCAAAGTTGAAGCGGGTAACGGTGGCAGTGGCTGCGTTAGCTTCAGACGTGAGAAATATGTGCCAGACGGCGGCCCAGACGGTGGTGACGGCGGTGATGGCGGTAACGTATTTTTAGTCGCAGACGAAAACATGAACACGCTTATTGATTTTCGATTTGTACGTTCTTATATCGCTGAACGCGGTAAGAATGGTCGTGGTCGTGACTGTACCGGTCATGGCGGCGAAGATACGTTATTAAAAGTACCAGTAGGTACGCGTGCAATGGATTTTGAAACTGAAGAGTTGCTAGGTGATTTAACCACTCATGGTCAGAAATTATTAGTGGCTAAAGGTGGTTTCCACGGTTTAGGTAATACTCGCTTTAAAAGCAGTACTAACCGCGCTCCAAGACAAAAAACCTTAGGAACAGCAGGCGAAGTACGCATGCTTAAACTTGAGTTATTGCTATTGGCTGACGTTGGTTTATTGGGATTACCTAATGCAGGTAAATCAACCTTTATACGTTCAGTTTCTCGTGCAACGCCAAAGGTTGCTGATTACCCGTTCACGACATTAGTACCTAACCTTGGTGTAGTAAACCCACGCCCAGGCCAAAGCTTTGTCATCGCAGATATCCCAGGTTTGATTGAAGGTGCTTCTGACGGTGCAGGTTTAGGTATTCGATTCTTAAAGCATTTAGAGCGTTGTCGTGTGTTATTACACATCATCGATATCGATCCTATTGATGGCAGCGATCCTGTTGAATCTGCTCGCTCAATTGTGGCTGAACTTGAGAAATACTCTCCAAAGTTAGCAGCCAAGCCTCGTTGGTTAGTGTTTAACAAAATAGACTTACTTCAAGAAGATGAGCTTGCTGAGAAAATGGAGCACATCGTTAAGGAAATCGATTGGAAAGGCGACATTTATACCATGTCGGCATTCAACCGTACCAATACAGAAGACCTCAGTCTGAAATTGTTAGACTTTATTTCTGCACTTCCTGCAGAAGATGAACTCGCAAATCCTGAAGATGAAGTTGAATTCAAGTGGGATAATTATCATCAAGCAAACGTTGAATCAGTCAATGAAGATTATGATGACGATTTTGATGATGACTTTGACGAAGATGATTATGATGTAGAGATTATTTATCAACGTTAATATTGAGAGATAAAATCGCCTAGATTATTATGGTGTTATTAATAGGGTAATAAGAGAGACCAGTGTACGCAGAAACTCAAAATGATATCACTCGTCTTGTGGTACGCAGTGCGCAATTACTCTTAGCTTACGGCGCTGAATCTGATCTTGTTGAAGAGATCAGCCAGCGCTTAGGCAAAGCTCTCGGCTTAGCCAGTATCGAACTTTCCATCTCCTCCAACTCCCTCGTTTTAACCAGCCTAGTTCATGGGCGTTGTATCACCACCACAAGACGTATTAGAGAGCATGGCATCAATATGATGATTGTGTGTGAGGTGCAACGAATTTGCCTACTTGCAGAAAAGGGCATTTATGGCGCGAAGCAGGTCAAAAGACGTTTAGAAAAAATTGAACCGAGGAGCTACCCAGCCAAGTATGTTATTGGCATGATAGGCCTATCTTGTGCGAGTTTTTGTCACTTATTTGGTGGTGATGTCGCGTCATGTATCATTACCTTTATCGCCTCAGCTGTCGGGATGTCAGTACGACTGTCATTAGTTAAAAAGCATTTTAATTTACTGATTATTTTTTCAATAACCGCTTTCATCACCACATTAATCGCCCAGCTTGGCTATGTCATTGATGTAACTGATACGCCTAAAACAGCCATGGCAGCCAGTGTACTAATGTTGGTGCCAGGTTTTCCCTTGATTAACGCTATTTCAGATATGGTTAAAGGCCATATGAATGTTGGAATATCCCGGTGGGGACATGCCACGTTGTTAACTCTGTCTACAGTGATAGGGATTACGTTGGCGATGGCACTGGGAGGGGAGTTTTTTCTATGAATCTCTTCCTAGAGTTACTCCATGATGCTTTCTTTTCTGCTATACCAGCGATCGGCTTTGCAATGGTGTTTAATGTTCCAAAGCGATTTTTACCTTACTGTGGTTTAGCTGGCGCCATTGGCCATAGCTTTCGATCTTTATTGATGCACTTTGATATGCCTATTGAGTGGGCAACCTTTGCTGCAGCTGCACTTGTTGGCGTGATGACTATCCGTTTTGCTAAGAAACATTTAGCGCCTCCGCTTATGTATTCTGTTGCTGCCATTATTCCTATGGTGCCTGGCACATACGCATACAATACTTTGATATCAATTGTACAACTCAGTGTTCAAGAACAAATAAGCAGTGATTTAACTTCGCTAGTGATTTTTAACGGCTTAAAAACGGTATTTATTCTGGGTGCTATCGCGGTGGGGCTGGCTATGCCATCACTGGTTTATTATCGCACTCGACCCATTATTTAAATTCTTAAGCATTTATAAGGACTATACATGCGCATCGCAATGATTGCCGCCATGGCAAATAATCGTGTTATCGGTAAAGACAATAAAATGCCTTGGCATTTACCTGAAGACTTAAAACACTTTAAAGCCATGACATTAGGAAAACCTGTGGTGATGGGGCGCAAGACTTTTGAATCTATTGGAAGGCCACTCCCAGGGCGTCATAATATTGTGATAACTCGTCAGAATGATTATCAGCCTGAAGGAGTCAGTTGCGTAAATTCTTTTGAGGCAGCAAAAGAACTTGTTAGCGATTGTGAGGAAATAGTTGTGATTGGTGGTGGACAACTCTATAAAGAAATTCTACCGCTAGCCGATACCCTTTATCTAACCTTCATAGAGTTAACTGTTGATGGTGACACCTTTTTTCCTGAGTGGGATGATGGTAGTTGGACATTAACTGAGAAGGTTGTTGAGATAAATGAATCACAATTGCAATATAGCTTTAACACTTTGGTGAAATAATGTTAAATTGTGTCCTGTGTTACCCTGAATTGATACTTACCCTTGATGGTAGGTACAAAAATAAAAATACCTAAAAAGGAGTGTCAGATGCGTTTATTGCCAGTGGCCTTAGCAGCCCTAATTGCAGCATCTTTTGTGTCAACCCCTGCCGAAGCGAATACCGATCAACTTGTCGCAAACATTTGTGATTATGTAAAATCTAATGACAAAAACCGTTTACGTAAAAAGTTGAAAGAAAGCCGCGTAAAATTACGCAATATTTACACTGGTGTTTCTTGTGACGGTAACAGCTTATTAAGAACAGCTTACAACTCTAATTCATTAGAAGTAGGTGAGTATATTGCAAAGCGTCTTCCTGCCGGTGACTTAAGCACACCAGAAGCTGACGGTAAAAGCATTCTTGATTGGGCAAATGCAAATGGTCATAGCGGAAGTGCTATTACTGCTGCAGTTCAAGATCGTATCAGCGGTGGTGAATAAACGTTAGTTTACGTATTGAGTCATTTGTTACGGTTTGGTGCAATAGAAAGTGTATTGCGTCATAACGAGCTAGATTGATTGTTGATTTGCGTCTTTCGTTAGTACAAATAGCAATTAATCTAAAAACCGCCATCATGGCGGTTTTTTTATGGCTTTAATTTGATGATTAATAACCGTCTTAAAAATGTTGGATATAGATGTTTGTTCACTGAACAAGCTAGCGTTACAAACTCACTTGCCTAACTAGTCAGCATAATTGAAGGAAGTGGTGGGTAAACGGCTTTATTCTTATCTGCTTCATGCTTCTTCGAAACCCTTTTCATCCTCTGAAGTGTTAAGTTGTGGCTGCAGGCGAAACGTCGGCTTTAAAGTGAATTTAAGGTATTAAAAAAGGCTCCTAAGAGCCTTTTTGTTTAAATGGTGATAGTTGGGTGTTTATACTCTAAATTCACCCACCGAGCTTTGTAGCTCTTCAGATAGCATTGCTACTTGATGGCTTGACTGCGCAGTTTGATCTGCACCTGTTGCCGTTTCTTCAGATATAGCGGCAATATGTTCTAGCATTTCTGATACTTGCTGGCTGACAAGGTTTTGCTCTTGTGCAGCTTGAGCAATATGATTACCAGAATCATAGGCTTTGTGAACCGATTGGCTAATGGTTTCTAGTGCTAAGTTCGCTTGCTCTGTTTTATCAACACAGCTACTTGCTTGTGAGCGACCTAATTCCATCACTGACACAGCTTGTTGAGCACCTTGCTGCAGTATCTCAATCATTTGCTGAATCTCACTTGTCGATTCTTGAGTTCGAGATGCTAAGCTTCTCACTTCATCTGCTACGACAGCGAATCCGCGCCCTTGTTCACCTGCACGTGCAGCTTCAATTGCAGCATTAAGTGCAAGTAAGTTTGTTTGTTCTGCAATACCACGAATAACATCAAGAATTGAACCAATAGAAGCACTATCAGAATGAACTTTATTAATCACTTGACCTGCTTTAGCAACTTCATCAGCGAGGGCAAGAATCGTTAGCTTGTTTTCTTCAGCAATTGTGCGCATATGCTGTGTTTCTTCATCAGCCTGTTTAATTTGCTCTAGTGCTTGATCAGCGCTCATTGACACTTGCTGAGCACTTGAACTTAATTGTGTTGTGGCTGTAGCGACTTGGTCAACTTGGCTCTTTTGCTCTTGGATACCACTGGTTGTTTGAGTGGTGATTGCAGACGTTTCTTCAGCTGCTGCTGCAAGTTGGTTTGAGCGGTCTAGAATACCAACAATCAGATTTCGTAGGCTATCGACTAAACTGTTACAGTTTTTAGCAAGCTCTGCAAATTCATCATGTCCCGTGTCATCAAGCTTATGAGTTAGATCACCCGAGGCGAGAATATTTAATGCCTGATTCACTTTCGCTAATGAACGAGTCAGTGGTTTAACCACTGCAATACTTACAACAATCGAAACGAGAATGGCAAGAATGACAACAAACATTGTTTTCAAACTTGCAGAGTCGATATTCTGAATAGCGCTGTCACTAATTTCACCTGTAAAACCTTCGATATTATTAGCTAAGTTAATCATCTTAGCGTTAACATCTAAACGGGCTTTATCGGTAGCAGCGAGCATTTTTTCAGCTTGTTGATCGTGACTCAGTTGCTGCCCTTTTATAGCAATAATGCCATTATTGTCGTTAATTAATTTAAAGACAGCTTCACTTTCAGTATTCAAGTCATTTAAGGTATTGTCACTGACGATACCGCGCCCCTGACGATTGATATGTTCAATCTTAACTCGTGTATCACTGACCATATAGTCAAGCTCATTAACTATTACGTTGTACTTGCTGTTGTCTTTTGCTGCAACTAAGTCGTATACCGTAGTGATAATGTTGATAAAGGTACTGTCTACAACGCTGGCTGTTGCAGCAATACTTTGCTCGGTTGCATCTTCACTCATTTCTAGATCAATCAGATCTAACAGAATTGACGATGCTTCATCTGCACTATCTTCTAAGTCACTTCGTAGTGATAAAAGCGTTTCATGCTTAATAAGTGCGCTTTCATGCTCTTCTAGCATGAGCTTGCTGTTTTTATCAAAACTTGAATAGCTAGATTTTAATTGCGAAAGATTACTTGAAAACTCTTGTCTATCGGAGATGAGGTTAGACAGCTTATTCAAGGTTTTAGTGAATTCTGCTGATTCTGTCTGGATCTTTTTCTCAACAGCTGGGATTTGTGCAGACTGATCTGTGTAATAGCCAAATAAAATTTGAATTTGCTGAGCACTTAAGTTTTGGGTTAATTCACCCGTTGCAGTGAGGGCTGGTAGGCTAACTCTTTGCAACGTTGTAGTGCTATCTTTAATGGTACTATTGGTAAGCAGTGATACACCTCCCAATATGATTAAAAGAAGTGTTACAACAGTAAAACCGCCAATGACTCTGGTGGCAACATTAATTTTCATAGCATACTCCGGCTGTTATTATTTTATCCCGAATTTATCTCTTGATCGCTCAGGGTAATGTGATCATGTGAGATCTATTAGCTTTATCGGCTAAGGTTATTATTAGTTTAACAATTTATTAATTATTTTAGTTTTTGCTGAATTATTTTTTCATTGGTTTCAGCATGCCAAAGTGTCATATATTCTCCCCAACAACAGCCCGTATCCAATGCCAAAACGTTATCTTGTTGAGTCACTCCCATAAGAGCGGCCCAATGGCCAAATACTAAAGTGTGGTTGTCTTTAAGCTCTGAATCGAATTCAAACCAAGGTGTTAACCCTGAGTTTTTATCTTTTATTGGCTTTTTACATCCAAAATCCAAACTACCATCTGGATGTAAGTAACGCATTCGCGTCAGCGCATTAATGCAGTACCTTAATCTAGGTAGCCCTTTAGACTTACTATCCCATAAATCAGGCGCTTCAGTGTACATTTTTGCGATAAGAGAGTTTAGATAATCATTCTCTTTTAGCGCATTGCTCACTGCAAGGGCTTCAGTTTGCAGTGTGGTTAAATCCCATTGCGGTGGGACACCTGCATGGGTCATGATGATATTATGCGAAGGTAGGGTTTGTACCAAGGGCTGTTGTCTTAGCCAATCAATCAAGTTAGAAATGTCATCAGCCGCGAGTAGTTCAGCTAGGTTATCTTTGGGGTTAGCTCTTTTAAGCTTACCGTGTAA
This sequence comes from Shewanella sp. 10N.286.52.E4, assembly GCF_041468785.1. NCBI lineage: Bacteria > Pseudomonadati > Pseudomonadota > Gammaproteobacteria > Alteromonadales > Shewanellaceae > Shewanella > Shewanella sp. 10N.286.52.E4. The sequence continues at coordinate 334,183 of NZ_JBFRJJ010000022.1, read as the reverse complement.
AGCCAGTAAATGGAGGTCATGATTACCAAGGGTGACTTTAGCGCTGCCTTCTAAGGATTTTAAATAACGAAGCGTTTGCAGAGAACCATGGCCACGAGCAACTAAGTCACCGACTGCCCAAAGTTCATCCTTAGCTGGATTGAAGTCTACCTTTGCTAGCAGCAATTTAAGTTCGTCAAAACAGCCCTGTATATCGCCAACAAAATAATGTGCCATAGTGCTACTGTAAAATACCTGGAATCGCGAGTCTAAAAGTAGGAATACTAGCTTTAAAAGGCTCACCTTGTTCGGTCACCATGCCGTAGCTGCCTTCCATAAAGCCAACAGGGGTTTCCATAACGGTGCCACTTGAATATTGATAAGCGGTATCAGGAGCAATAGTTGGGGTTTCACCGACAACACCCGGCCCTTTGACTTCGCTAGTATCACCATTGGCGTTAGTGATGATCCAGTGACGGTCTTTTAGCGTGATTGGGATTTCGCTGAGATTAATGATGGTGATGGTATAACTGAACAAATACTTTTCATCTTCTGCTGATGATTGTTCTTCAAGGTAATTTGTTTCAACTTTTATTTTTACGTTAGCAGCTACAGAGGTCATCAAACTTCCTAAAAAAAGAAAGGGCATTTAATTAAAATGCCCTTGAATTTACTCACCTTTATCACAAACCAAATTGGCTAGCGCAACATATTGTTCAACGCTTATTTGCTCTGGTCTGAGTGTTGAATCAATGTTTAATTGACCAAACTCTTCGTCAGTGATCATTTGCTTTAAGTTATTTCTTAATGTTTTACGACGCATGTTAAAGGCTGTGGTACATAAATGGCGTAAAACATTCACATCTTTACAGGGGAAAGGCTTCACATCGTAAGGCAATAAACGCACCACTGCAGAATCTACTTTTGGTGCAGGCTTAAAGCTCTCTGGCGGAACTTCTAGAACAGGAACCACTTTACAGAAATACTGAGCCATGACAGTTAAGCGGCCATAAGCTTTTGTACCTGGACTTGCAGACAAGCGCAGTACCACTTCTTTTTGCAGCATAAAGTGCATGGTTTCGATGATTTCGGCAAATTCGAAAAGATGAAACATCAACGGCGTTGAGATGTTGTATGGCAAGTTGCCAAATACTTTCATCTTTTTACCGTCTTGTTGAAGCTGGCTAAAATCAAAATTAAGCGCATCACCTTGGTTAATGGTTAATTTATCTTTTAATACTGGGTGATTTTGTAAACGCTCTACAAGATCCTTATCCAGTTCAACAACAGTTAAATTATCAACTGCATCTGCAACGGGTTCAGTTAATGCACCTAAACCAGGACCAATTTCAACCATTACATGATCGTTGTCTGGTGAGATTGCGCCCACAATTCTACTGATGACACTTTCATCAGTTAAAAAGTTTTGCCCGAAACGTTTTCTAGCCGTGTGGCCTAAATGTACTTTATTGCTCATTGGAAATTTATTTACTTACTTTTGAGGCCAATTCAATGGCTTTGTTTAATGCACAGGTAAAACTACCGCAATCTGCTTCGCCAGTGCCCGCAAGTTCTAATGCAGTGCCATGATCGACAGAGGTTCTGATATACGGAAGACCTAAGGTGATATTAACCGATTTTCCAAAACCTAATGATTTAAGTACTGGAAGTCCTTGGTCGTGATACATAGCAAGAACCACATCTGCTTCTTGTAAGTATTTAGGTTGGAATAGTGTATCAGCAGGCAAAGGCCCGACAATATCAATACCCTGTTCACGCAGCTCATTAAGTGCTGGGATCATGATATCAATTTCTTCCCTTCCTAAGTGTCCATCTTCACCTGCATGAGGATTTAATCCACACACATATATTTTAGGTGAAGTGATGCCAAACTTTTGCACTAATTCGCTGTGCAAAATTTGGATAATATGGTGTAAACGTTCGCGAGTTATTGCCTTGGCAACATACGCTAATGGAATATGTGTGGTCATTAGCGCCACTTGTAAACCTGGCGCGGCAAGCATCATAACTACATCTTGGCAATTTGCTTGTAATGCAAAGAATTCAGTGTGGCCACTAAAAGGAATGCCTGCTTGGTTAATAATGCCTTTATGAACTGGGCCAGTGACCACTGCAGCAAATTCATTGCTCATGTTCTTTTCACCGGCATAACGCAGGGTATCTACAACATAAGCGCTGTTTATTTCGTTTAGTTTTCCGCATTCAACTTCTGCGGCTAATGTAAACGGAGCGATGGTCAATGTGCCAGCTTCTTGTGGTTTAGCATCAAGTGTAGGCTGGTAAGGACGTAGACTCAGCGGCAAACCTAACATTTTAGCTCGGCTGGTTAATAATTCCGGATCTGCACAAACAACTAACTCAGCAGGCCAAGCCTGCTGAGCAAGTTTAATTACAATATCTGGGCCGATACTCGCCGGTTCACCCGGCGTAATCGCAATTCTTTGTGTCATTAAATTAGGTTAACCTCGAGTACTCTCTGGTTCAAAAACTTCAATGTAAGCTTCTGTACGCATTTCATCTAACCAGTTCTGCAGTTCTTCGTTAAATTTACGACGATAGATTAACTGATGAGCACGGTTACTATTAAACTGATCCGTTGCATCAGTTGTACGCTTTTCTTCTAATTGAGCAATGTGCCAGCCGTGTGTGGTGCGGAATGGCTCACTTATCTCATATATTTCAAGACTGTTTAGTGTTTGAGCAAACTCAGGTACGTAAACTGTTGGTTCAGCCCAACCTAATTCGCCGCCTTTAGCCCCTGAACCAGGATCTTCTGAATATTGACGGGCTAGGTCTGCAAAGTCAGCTTCACCTGAACGAATTTGTGATAAGAAGCTTTCTAGCATTGCCTTGGCGCGATCTTCAGAAAGGATTGGTGACGGTTTCAGCAGAATATGGCGTGAACGTACTTCACTGATTTCTTGGGTTTGTAGACCTCGGGCATCCATGATTTTAATAATATGGAATCCAGAACCACTTTTAATTGGACCGATAACATCGCCATTTTTCGCATCAGTAACCACCTCAGCAAAAAGTGTAGGCATTTCATTGATGCTCATATAATCCCAAATACCGCCTTCTAGCGCTTTAGGTCCTGAAGAAGAGGCAATAGCTGTACGTCTGAAATCTTCACCCTCATTTAAGCGATCAAGTACGATGTTAGCACGCTTGCTTGATGCTTCAAGTTGCTCACTGGTTGGGTTGCTAGGCACTTCAATTAAGATATGACCTACTTGGAACTCAACATCTTTAAGGCCTTGCTCTTGAATCATCTTAACTAAGTTATTAATTTCTTGCGGAGAAACTTGAATACGACGCTGAACTTGAATACGTTGAATTTCACCAATGGTAATTTCTTCACGAAGTTGTTCACGGTATTGTCCGAAGCTCATGCCTTCGCTTTCGATCTGTTGTTGCATTTGGCTAACAGTTAACTGTTGCTCTTTAGCAATATTTTCGATGGTTTGATCTAATTGTAAATCACCAATTGAAAGGCCGATTCGTTCAGCCATTTGTAACTGTAAATGAGTTAAAATTAAGCGTTCAATAACTTGAGTGCGTAAGGCATTATCTGAAGGCAGACCTTGACCCGCTTTTTCAGCATTTGATTTAACCGAAGTGATCATATGGCTGATTTCGCTTTCGAGTATGATACCTTCATTGATTTGCACGGCAACGCTGTCTAGCGGCACAGGAGCAGCTATCGATACTTGGCTTGCAGCCAGAGTAAATAAAGCAAAAATCATTTTCTTACAGTGTTTCATCCACAGAATCCTTGGCACTTAAATTTTCTAATTATTATTGGCACTGTCGCCAAAATAGTGTTGTTAACGTTTAATAGGACTATTTGTTTTCCACTAGGTTCAGCAATCTATCACAAATGGTGCATAAATGATGGCTAATTGCTTAAGTAAAGTGGTTTGCGATAGTTAAATAATCCTTCGTTTAGCATATCTTCAACACCGAGAGGACCAGAACCACCTAAACCTTTAATAATAAAGTTGAGGTATACGCCACTCTCAAATTGTTCTCTAGTATCAATACTAGGGTTTAAATCATCGTCGTAATTGGTCTTGATGCGGTAATGATAACTTAAACGCATTGCCCAGCAACAAGCCTCATATTGCACCCCAGTGTAGGTTTCAATACTACGAGATTCGTTGAGGTCGTAATAAAAATTACCCACAAAATACAAATCGTCGCTAATAGGCCATGAGGTACGCATACCCACCTGAGAAATATCTACTCGGTCGTTGGTATTGGTATTTAATAGGTCTGGCACATAGCGATAACTAAACTGAAGCAACTTATCATTACTTGGACGAAAATCTAATGTCACTTCACTTTTCTTGGTTTCACCTTGTTCACTATCAAATTGCACAGCACCACTAATGAACCAATCTTGGTAAAGGTTAGCATCCACTTCAGCGGCTAATACTGAGGTTGACGGTGATACTTCAACATTCTCATCAGCAAAGTTAATTTTACTGTCTTGGAAATAAATAATTTGACCAATACTGACTTTTAATTTCTCGATATTCGCGTCATCAAATAAACGCGTTGTGAGACCTAATGTCATTTGGTTTGCATCAGCGATTCTATCAAGACCTGAGTAACGTCGGTCGCGGAATAAACCAAAGTAATCTTCTTGTAATTTAGCTGAATCGTAAATGCCAATACCATCTTGGTCTTCATAGCCGACATAAAGGTATTGAAATTGTGGCTCTAGTGTTTGCCTAAAATCGGCGTCAAACATATGGGTTTCACGCTCAAAGTTAATTTGACCGTGCAGTCGGGCTTGAGGGATGGTACGACTCACCGTATCTTCAAGTTCACTATCACTGGCAATATTATTTTGCCAATATTGAGTTTGAAGTAACTTTATTTCACTGGTCAATGAACCCGCTGGGCCCTGAATAGGTAGGGTAATACTCGGCTCCATGTGGAAACGCGTTGCCGTTGAGTATTCATTTTCTTTGTGCTGAAAGTTTGTTAATTCAGAATTAAATTTGAAATCTAACCCTTCCCAGAAATCATTAGTTTGATAATTAAAGTTAAGCTGTGGCATGACTTGATACGGCACTTCGTCTTCGCCCAGCACTTTAATATCTTGGACTTTCATACCAAAATCCCAATCTTTTTCAAAGTAATTGATTTCACCCACTCGCGATAACTGATTATCGGTAGAACGATTGACATCTGAACTTAAATCATTGAAATAGTTATTATCTGATACGTCTGTAAAGTTCGCTTGTACACGCCAATTTTCATTAATTGAACCTTGGTGACGCCAGTGGTAAAGGTAACGATCTGGACTATTGTCTAATTTGTCATCATTGGCGAGATATTCTAGGTTAAATTGGCCATCTTGGTCTTCACCTGCTAAATATCGAAATTCTGTTTTAGAGTAAAAACCACGTGCAGACATATAAGTCGGCGTGAAGGTTAGGTCATACTCAGGCGAAATATTCCAGTAATAAGGCGTGCTAACTTCAACACCATTGGTGGTGCTGGTGCTAAAGTCAGGGAATAAGAAACCCGACTTACGCTTATCAGAAATTGGAATCGTCATATAAGGCACATACATCACGGGTACACCCGCAATACGGATTTTAGCATCCCAAATTTCGCCCCACTCTTCAGTGCTATCAATGCGGATTTCTTCCGCTTCTAACAGCCACGAATTATCGCCTACAGGACAAGTGGTAAAATTGGTGTTGCGTAACTCAAGGTTATTTTGTTCAGTGACTTTTAGTTGTTCAGCATCGCCATGAATTTGCTGACCATGCAACCAATATTGCGCACCATTAAGTGTCGCGCTACTGGAAACCATTTGCGCATTGAGGGAGTCCGCTGTAACAGTGAACATCTCATCTGAGAAAATTAAGTTACCATTGGCATCTAATTGTTCATTTTTTTGGTCCAAAATAGCTTCGTCAGCGCTGATATGACGAGTACCTTGGCTAAAACTGACGTTACCTGAGAAATGTGCTTTATCGCCCATAGCAGCTTCTGAACGATCAGAAATGATCACAATATCTTCAGCTGATAAATTAGGGACTTGTTGGCGTTCGTCAATCGAACTAGAAACCGGTGGGTTAATCACACAATGAAGCTCAACCGCTTCTGTGTCAGTGGGTTCTTGTGCCGAGACTAGGTTAGGTAACAGGCTCAATGCCAGAAAGTAGCGGATCTGCATTTTAATTAATGATTATGAATTCTTAGTCTAGACAAAATGAATCGAAAAAAAGCCGCAGCTAACAATTTATCTTTAGCTGTTTCCAAATGTTATGTTGGCTATAATAAAGCAATTTTCCCATAAGAGCCATTGAGATGAGTTTATCAGATAGAAGATTTATTTTACTAAGGAGTTGGTTGAGTCAATATTTTAAGACAGAGGTGTCTATTGAACTCATTTGTGGGGATGCCAGTTTTCGTCGCTATTTTCGAGTTAAACATTTAGCAAACTCTTATATAGTCTCAGATTCACCGATTGAATTGGTGCCGATTATGCCTTTCATTTATATGGCGCAAGCTTATGAAAAGGCTGGTTTGATAGCCCCGAAGATAATTGCACAAGATGAGCTAAACGGGTTTGTTTTACAGTCTGACTTAGGTGATGAGCAGCTTTTAAATCAATTAAACGAGCATTCAGTGACCGATTTGTACCGCAAAGCTTTGGGGTTATTACCTAAAGTCGCCACTGTCACTGAAACTGAACAAGGCGTATTACCTGTTTATGACCAAGCATTTGTGGCGCGAGAATTAGACATTTTTACTGAATGGCTGTTAATTAAACATTTGGGTTTGACTTTAAGCCACAGTGATAAAAAGATTATTGAGCATGCATTCAGTGTATTAACAACAAGTGCGCTTGAACAGCCAAGTGCCGGAATGCATCGAGATTTTCATAGTCGCAATATCCTCGTTGTTGATAATGAGCTAGCACTGATTGATTTTCAGGATGCCGTGTTAGGGCCGGTTACTTATGATGCTGTTTCTTTACTAAGAGACTGCTATATCAAATGGCCAAACGAGATCATTGATTCATTAAAACAAGAGCATTGGCAGTTGTGTCTACAACAAGGGTTAATTTCTAACAGTGTTACTTTTACACAATATCAAACATGGTTTGATTTAATGGGCTTACAACGACATGTTAAAGCCGCAGGCATTTTTGCTCGACTGAATCATAGGGATGGAAAAGCGGGTTACCTAAAAGATATTCCGTTAACTTTAACCTATATCGTAGAAGTTGCCGCTTTATATCCTCAGCTACATCAGTTTGGTGACTGGGTTAAACAACATGTATTACCAAAAGTTAACTGTGCGTAACAGCATGAATTCTAGATGTGTAAGCCATTTTTATTAAAGAGGTTATAGATGAAGGCGATGATTTTGGCTGCTGGGCGGGGAGAGCGCTTAAGACCTTTAACGGATAAAGTGCCTAAGCCATTAGTTAAGGCCGCAGGTAAATCCTTGATAGTTTATCATCTCGAAAAGCTGGCTAAAGCCGGCATCAAAGAGGTAGTGATTAATCATGCTTGGTTAGGCCACAAGTTGCCGGAAGCATTAGGTGACGGCAGTCGCTGGGGATTATCAATTGAGTATAGCGCAGAAGAAAAAGCCTTAGAAACAGCAGGCGGGATTAAGCAAGCATTGGCGTTATTGGGAGACAAGCCTTTCTTACTTATCAATGGCGATATATATATCGATGAATTACCTGATCTAGAGCAGGCAAAGTCTGTAATGCGTGCCAATTCAGAATTAGATGCTTTTTTATGGTTAGTTGATAATCCTAAGCATAATCCACAAGGGGATTTTGCTATTATTGATCAACAAGTGTCTGAATCTGAGAGTAATAAGTTTACCTATTCAGGAATGGGAATATATCACCCCAAAATGTTTACTGAATTAGCTCCTGGAAAAAGCGCTTTAGGTCCTTTATTGAGACAAAAAATATCGCTTGATAAAATAGCGGGTAGCTATTCTGGCTCATATTGGTGTGACGTAGGAACAGTAGAGAGATTGGCACAGCTCACACACTATATTGAAAATCATTAATGTATTCACTTAACCAAGGCGTTCGTAGCAGCTTGGTGTAATTTAGCGGGAAGTTTGATGCGTATTTGGGGCAAAGTTTTTGGGTTTATCATTGGCTATATGTTTGGCAGAGGTTTTGGTGCTGTTTTAGGGCTGTGGTTAGGTCATTTATTTGATAAACGAGCAGGGTTTGCGGATATGATGCGCAAAGGTCAAGCCCGCCAAGCTCAGTTTTTTAATACGACCTTCACAGTAATGGGCCATGTGGCTAAAGCCTCTGGTCACGTCACTGATGTTGATATTCGTATCGCGTCAATGTTGATGGATCAAATGAAGCTCACTGGTGATGCCAGAAAGGATGCCCAGACGGCATTCAGAAAAGGTCGTGATGCCGATTTTGATTTAGTAGAAACCTTACGTGAATTTCGTGCTATGAGCCAAGGTCGAACAGAAATTCTGCAAATGTTTTTGGAAATTCAAATTCAAACTGCGTTATCCGATGGTGAATTACACAGCAAAGAAAAACAAATTTTATCTACAGTTGCCAAAGAGTTAGGTTTAGGCCAAGCTCACTTAGACGCGCTACTTAATCGCTGGCAAGCCGAGTTTCATCATCACCAGTCAGGAGCTGGCAGTGCAATGCAACTTGATGATGCTTATTCGATGCTGGGTAAAGAAGAACCTTCAAGTGACCAAGAAATTAAACGGGCTTATCGCAAATTGATGAATGAACATCATCCCGATAAATTAGTCGCTAAAGGTTTGCCAGAAGAAATGATGGAGCTTGCTAAAGCCAAAGCACAAGACATTCAGTCGGCATATGAAACCGTCAAAACATCCCGAGGAATGCGCTAAAAATATTCACGAAAAAAGTATGAGTTAGCTCGGGATTATTATTCTAGTTATTGTTCGAACTAATATTCGAACTAATATTCGAACTAATATTCGAGCTAATGTTCGAGCTATTATTCAAACAATTTCCCGAGCTATTTCAATGATAATTGCTTGTTGTATACGGAGTTACACATGAAATTAACCGCTATTGCGAGTTTCGTTACTATTGTCAGCACTGCTGCAATATCTTTTTCATCTCAAGCTGAAATTTATGTTTCCCCTTTTGGTGGTTATAGTTTTGGTAGTAGTGAATTTGATATTTCAGATCCTAATACCAGTGAGAGCGGTAAGTTAAAAATTTCAGAGTCAGAACATTATGGCGTCATGATTGGTACGACAACCAAAGATCCTGGCAATATCTATTTTCTATACAGTACGCAAGCAACTGATGTGAGAAATGGTGCTTTTAGCAATGAAGTGTTTAACGAGCTTGATGTTGATTATTTCCATTTAGGTGGCAGTTTATATTTTCCAAATGGCAAGTTTAAACCTTACGTAACAGTTACAGCAGGGGCAACTCATATGCGCCCAAGCGGTGATTACTCATCAGAGACACGCTTTTCGATGGGCTTTGGTGGTGGTGCAGCATATGAAATCACGCCGCAAGTGGCATTATTTGCTGATGTAAGAGGCTATGCGACATTCGTTAATTCAGATAACACATTCTTTTGTGGCCCTAATGAGTGCGTTTGGCATATATCTGCTGATGTCATGTGGCAAGGGCAGGCCAATGTCGGTTTAGAGATTAAATTTTAAATAGGTGACCGAGCATGAAAATAGTCGTACTTGATGGCTATACACTCAACCCTGGCGATCTGAAATGGGCATCTTTGTCTTCACTAGGTGAAGTGGAAGTATTTGAACATAGTTCAAATGATCAAATAATACCTCGCTGTCATCAAGCTGATATTGTGCTTACTAATAAAGCTGTAATCTCTGAAAATGTGATACTGCAGTGCCCACAACTTAAATATATTGGTGTCACAGCAACAGGGACGAACGTTGTTGATATGAATGCTGCTAGTGAACGTAATATCGTGGTAACCAACGTGCCTGCTTATGGACCTGATGCCGTAGCTCAGATGGTATTTGCCCTTATTTTACAGCACTGCCAACAAGTCTCTTTGCATGATTGCGCAGTTAAGCAAGGCCAGTGGACAAGCTCTCGGGACTTTTGCTTCACTTTATCTCCTTTAATGTCGCTCAAAGGAAAAACCATTGGTATTGTGGGCTATGGTGATATTGGCCAACAAGTGGCTTCATTAGCGACTGCATTTAACATGAAAGTGATTATTACCAGTGCTCATGAAAAAACGGATTTACCTGAAAATGTTACCTGGCAACCTTTGGATGTTCTACTCTCTCAATCAGATATCATTTCATTACACTGCCCGTTAAATGAAGCGACTGATAAGATGATTAATCAAGGCAGTTTATCTTTATTGAAAGTTGGGGCGTTGCTAGTGAATACAGCACGTGGTGGTCTGATTGATGAAGCGGCATTAGCACAAGCGTTGAATCAGCAGCAACTCTTCGCCGCTGTTGATGTACTTTCTACTGAACCGCCAGAAAAAAATAATCCTTTGTTATCAGCCGATAATATTATTATCACTCCACATATTGCTTGGGCAACAATAGAAGCTAGGCAGAATCTATTGAACATTGCAGTAAATAACGTGAAGCAGTTTTTGAATGGCTCACCGATTAACACAGTGAACTAGCATGTCTTAAGCAATGCTCTAGTAAAAAGCCTAACACTCACATGTTAGGCTTTTTCGTTTTACCAATAAGGTACTCAGCATTCAAATGCGAGCTAAAAAACGACCTTTACTTCAGCTGCAGAGCGTTTGGCTTTAGCGATTGATGAGTCGATGTCTTTATCTCTTGCAAGCGCGACACCTAGTCTTCTGCGGCCATCTATGTCAGGTTTACCAAACAATTTAACTTGAGTGTCTGCTTCCAATAGAGCATTTTCTACACCTTGATATCGAATGTTACTTGATTGGCCTTCAGCAAGAATAACTGCAGATGCACTGGCACCATGCTGCCTGATTTCCGTGATTGGCAGGCCTAAAATAGCGCGAACATGTAATGCAAATTCAGAGATATCCTGGCTAATGAGTGTAACTAAACCAGTGTCGTGTGGTCTTGGCGATACTTCAGAAAAGTAAACTTTATCACCTTTGATAAAGAGCTCTACTCCAAAGAGGCCAAATCCACCTAAGGCTTTTACTACTTGTTCACCAATTTGTTGTGCTTTTTCAATCGCGACAGCTGACATTGCTTGTGGCTGCCATGACTCACGGTAGTCACCATCTTCTTGTCGATGACCAATCGGGTCGCAATAATGAATGCCATTGATAGCACTAATGGTTAGTAGCGTAATTTCATAATCAAAATCAATAAAACCTTCGACAATCACGCGGCCGCCGCCAGCACGTCCGCCTTCTTGTGCATATTGCCAAGCTTGCTCTATTTGCTGCTCGTTTTTAATGACGCTTTGCCCTTTTCCAGAAGAGCTCATAACAGGCTTCACGACACAAGGTAATCCAATTTTAATTATTGCTGCTTTAAATTCGCTTAAGGTATCGCAAAAGAAATAAGGTGAGGTTGGGATGCCTAACGTTTCAGCTGCAAGTCTTCTAATGCCTTCACGGTTCATGGTTAATTGTGTGGCTTTTGCTGTTGGAATCACATTGACCCCAGTGGCTTCGATTTCCACTAGTGCTTGTGTGGCAATGGCTTCAATTTCAGGGATAACCAGATGAGGCTGCTCAAGTTCAATTACCGCTTTTAATGCGACTTCATCGAGCATATTGACGATATGAGAGCGGTGTGCAATTTGCATTGCTGGAGCATTAGGGTAACGGTCGACTCCAATGACTTCAACGCCGAAGCGCTGCAGCTCAATGGCTACTTCTTTTCCGAGTTCGCCGCAACCTAGCAGCATGGCTTTTATAGAGCCTTCAGTACCGGCAGTACCAAAGTTGAAAGGAGTATGAGCGTTCATTGTTTTACCTTGTTAGGAAGCTTGTAGGGATATCACTGCTTCATTTTATCTTTTATTCGTAATCGATTGATTAGCAAAGGCTATAAATGTGTAAAAGATCACGAGAAAAGAGTTATTTTTTTAGCGAATAAACAGGGTATTACAGTTATTTTATTGTTGAACGTGTGTTATCTTTGGGTTGTAACCGTGTTACTTAGTTGTCGGGTGACACTTTGGATTTATTTTGGTTCGATTAACTTGCTTTACCTTCTAGTAGGAGAGTTATATGTTTTTGGATTATTTTGCTTTGGGACTTTTGTTCTTTGTAGCATTAGTTATTTTCTATGGTGTGATTGCCATTCATGATATTCCCTATGAGATTGCCAAGAAGCGTAATCACCCACAACAAGATGCACTTCATATTGCTGGCTGGGTCAGCTTATTTACCATGCATGCTATTTGGCCATTTTTATGGATTTGGGCAACCTTATATCGTGAAGATAGAGGCTGGGGGTTTAGTAATGGCAAAAAGCGTGAATTAATCCTCGAAGGTGAGGTGAGGGAGCTGATGGAAAAAGTTGAACAGTTAAATCAACGTTTAGGCAATCTTGAATCTCCAGAAACCAAGCAGTCTCAAACAGAGACCACCACACCACAACAAGAGGCGTAATTATGGATCTGTTACTGATTTTAACTTACACCGCGCTATGTGTTGCTGTTTTTAAGATATTCAAGATCCCGTTGACTAAATGGACGGTCCCCACAGCTGTTTTAGGTGGCATAGCATTAATCGGTACCTTATTGGTATTGATGAACTATAACCACCCCTACACTAAGTATACACGTGAATACTTTGTGTCTATTCCAATTAACCCTGCGGTTCGTGGCTTAGTGGTTGAGGTAAATGTAAAGCCTAATGTTCCTGTAAAAAAAGGCGACATATTATTTAAAATTGACCCCACTCCTTTTATCGCGGAAGTTAAAGAAAAGCAGGCCGCACTGGAAGATGCTAAACAAGCTGTACCGCAACTGAAAGCGTCGTGGGACAGTGCGATTGCCAAAGTGACCCAAGCTGAAGCTAACCGTGATAGAGCTAAGCAAGCTTATGAACGTTATGACGAAGGTAAACGAAAAGGTGGCAAAAACTCGCCATTTTCTGAAATTGAACTGGATAATAAGCGCCAAACTTATTTAGCTTCAGAGGCTCAGTTTAAAGCTGCTCAAGCTGATGAAATTCGTTTCCGCTTAGCTTTTCAATCGAATATTGATGGCGTAAATACCGATGTTGCAGTTATTCAAGCTCAATTAGACGAAGCGCAATTTAATCTTGAGCGTACTGAGGTTAAAGCGCCTGTAGATGGTGTTGTCACTCAGATGGCACTTCGCCCTGGTGTTATGGCAGTGCCTATTCCACTGCGTCCCGCGATGACATTTATACCTGATGAAGATAGATATTTTGCAGGCGCGTTCTGGCAAAACTCATTGCTGCGTTTAAAAGAAGGTGACGAAGCCGAGCTTATCTTAGATGCTATGCCGGGTGTGGTTCATAAAGGGAGAGTCGTTAAAGTCTTACCTGCAATGGCTGAAGGCGAGTTGCAATTTGGTGGCACATTACGATCTTCAAATGAGTTGTTTAAGCGAGGCCGCGCGCTCGTGCTTATTGAACTTGATGACGAAAATGAATTGTTAGCCAATTTACCTGCGGGCGTAGCAGGGCAATCTGCGATATATACAGAGCATTTCACTCATGTATCGATCATTCGAAAAGTATTGCTACGAATGCAAGGTTGGCTGAACTACTTGTTTGCTGAAGGGCATTAAAACTAAGCTAATATAAAAAAGTCCGCGATTGCGGACTTTTTATTATTAGTTGGTAGTTAGTTTAGCTTTTCGGCTGTGGCGGGAATAGAGCAAGTATTTGGTTGATAGTTTTGCTGGTTTCTGCCACTTTTTCATCGCCACCGGCTTCAAAATCGAATTCATCAGTGCCGCGCCAAATCAGTCGATTTTCTTTTGTATCAATCATATCAACTTGAATCACTTGAATTTTAGCACTGTCGCTGCCAATAGGAATGCCCATGCTAGTGCCAACACCCACTCCACCATGACTACCACTAGTGCCAGTACCTAGGCCAATAGAAAGGCCTGAACTCTTAGGTTTGTCTTTAGTGAGGAAGGCATAGCTGACAAGAAAGTCACTTTGCTCTGCTTGTTCTGTGAAGCCTTTTGCAATTAATGTTGTTCGTATATTAGCTCGAATTCGTTCGGCGCTCAGTTGGTCACCTTGGTCGGGAGTTTCAATGAAGTGGAAACTCTTTAACTGACTAAAATCGTACTTTGTGTCGTAGTCGGAGTTACTTTTGGTACTTTGGCAAGCACTGATAGTGAGTATAAAACAGAGTAATAAAAGATGGCGAAAAATCATAGGAACTCCAAAGGTGTTTGCTGCTAATAACCGATAAAAGGTTGGGGAAAGTTTCATCATTTTGACGGTATAGCCGTAGTCTTATTGTTAATAGCTTAATTCAATTTAGCCTAGTTAACCAATGTTATACCTATATTAAACTATGATTTATATGATGATTAAGGTCTTTCGAATATGCCTTTTACTAAATTAGTGCTAGATTAGAACAATAATTGTTCAATGATAAAGCGAGGATATGGAGCAGCTCAGTTTTCTTTCGGTACCAAGTCCGTGTGTAGGTGTGTGTCAAACTGATGCGCGCGGTTATTGTGTGGGCTGCCTTAGAAACAGAGATGAGCGTTTTAACTGGCTCCATTTCAATGATGCGCAAAAGCACAATATTATTCGTTTATGCTTGCAACGCAAACGTCGTCGACAATACGCAAAATATAAAGCTCATCAAATTGCTGTTAAAGAACAACAAGCTAAAGTGAATCCTCAGTTGGATTTTGAAGAAGAAAAAGAAGATAAATTAGATTTTGGCGATTTTTCTTTAGACTAATTACATTTGGACTTTTTGAAACAATCCTCAACGGTAGCCCTTAAACCTTACTCATTTTCTGAGTTAGTTATTGATTATGCTTGCGTTTAGATATCAGTCGCAGGCTTAAGTTTTACATTTCAATGCTATCTAGGCCAAATCAAAGTAAATGACGTGTTATCTTCATCACTCACTAGGTTCACTCTGCCTTTATGACGATGCATAATTCGCTTAATAATGGCCAAACCTAAGCCGTGACCTTTATTGCCTTTATGTTGTGACTTACTGCGGTAGAAAGGTTCAAATAATTTTTCTTGGTCTTCTTCTGGAATCGCTTCACCGTCATTAACCACAGATAAAAACACTAACCTTTCATCATAACTTAAATACAGCTCAATGCTGGTTTGAGTATATCTTTGTGCATTAGTGATAAGGTTTTGGATTGCACGTTCTACCAGTGGAGGCTCTGCCATGATGCACATTTCATTCCTCGCATAATGGAAATTAATTGGTTTATCACTGAGTGGCGTCAAGCGCGCTGAAAGTTCTTCAATCATGCTGATTAATTCGCATTTTTCTAGGCTTGGTTCTTGTTGAACTTCAAGGCTGGCGTAGGTAAGTAACTCCTGTAATAGCGTTTCCATTTCTTTGATATCTAACTGCATTTCATCAAGGAAATCTTGTCTTCGCTGCTCATCACTTTTCGGCTGACAATACTGTGGCAGAAGTGCGAGGGCAAATTTCAATCTTGCTAATGGCGTTCTAATTTCATGCGAAACGGCATTTGATAGATGTTTCTGATTATCGATTAAGTCACTGATATGTTGTGCCATATCGTTAAAGGTATTTGCAAGCGGCGCAACTTGAGAGCTGGCATTTAGTTCAATGCGGGTATTCCATTTGGCTTCGCCAAAATTTTGAGTGGCCTTTTTTAAGGTTTTTAAATCTTTTGATAGCGGCCAAACCCAAATTAAAGCAACAAAAGCTAAGGATAAATAGAAGCCGATAGTGAATATGTTACGTAACTGTCCACGGGGATCAATATCCACAGGTCCAGCCATTAGGACTTGATCACCTACAGCGATGAATTGTAGTTCGTGACTATTATCTGCTGTGGTCGTGATAATTTGATTGGTAGAAAAGACCACATCCCCACTTAATGCAATTTCATTTTTTTCGAACAACTGCAACGGATAAGGAAACTGATTATTAATGAGATTTAACTGATGCTGGCGATCAGCTTTGGGCTGCTGAGCTAGGAGTAAGGCAAAGGCGATTAAAGGTGAGTCAATATTGTCGTTTTCTTCAACTTGTTGCTGCCAGAGGCTATCTAATGTCCAGCCTATACCCAAAAAGCTTAAGCTTAATAATAGGTATAGGCTGATGAAGAGTCTTTTCAAAGTCTTCTATAACTCGATTAGTTATTCCACGCTTCTGGCGCGAATAAGTAACCTTGTCCCCATACAGTTTTGATCCTGAATGGTGTTTCGATGCTATCGCCTAATTTCTTACGCAAGCGAGAAATACGCACATCAATTTTTCTATCTTTACCGTCAAAGTCGATATTAAGCAGGTATTGGTATATGTACTGACGACTTAATACTTGTCCTGCTTGCGATGCAAGTAGCCATAATAATTCAAACTCATGACTGGTAAGATCAACTTCAGTGTTACCTAAACGAATCGCTTGTGTATGAGGGTCAATACTTAATTTACCGAAACTTAAGCAGTGAGACTCTGGTTTTGATGGTTGTGCCTGACGGCGCAGTAAATTATTGATACGGGCAACTAATAAGCTAGGATCTACAGGCTTAACCACGTAATCATCAGCACCTAATTCTAGGCCTTTGATTTGGTCTTCCGGAGAGCCTAATGCGCTCATTAATAATATTGGACCCGAAAAATAATCAGGTAGTTTTTCACACAGGCTTAATCCATCAAGTCCAGGTAACATGATATCAAGTAAAATAATATCAGGCTTGTAACTAATCAATCGTGTTAAAACGGTATCGCCACGTCGTTCAACTTCAACGTGCATATCGTGTGACTTTAGGTAGTCCACAATTAAGTTGGCGAGACGGATATCATCTTCTACCAACAAAACTCTATGAGTTGATTGGGGGGTTGCCATTAAAATAAACTCCAAGGGTTACGGTAACGTCGACGAACTTTCGTTTCTGACGTTGTGGTGACTTTTAATCGTACGTCCGCCAATTCATTATTATTATTTTTATTTATTAAGACAAAATGAATATTTTTGTCTGTTTTTACAGAAATTTGCAATGAGTGTTCATTAACTGAGTCACTACACCACTGAGCCATGGATGGGTAATTTGAAGTGATACACACCAATTGTTCAGTGTCGAGCTGCCATTTTAGCAAAATGTCAATTTCACAAATGCTGTCACCAGCATCAATAAGACATAAACGTGGGGTAGCCGAAAACTGTGCTTGCCCGGTAAGCGTATCAGCTTTGGCATAGAAAGCACTAAAAATCAGTATTAATATACCGAAAAAGTGATAGACTTTTTGCTCTTTAACGAACAAGCTTAAAACCTATATGCAGCTCCAACGAAATAGGAGCTCGAGTAATCTTCATCAATAATTGGGCTGTCGATTATTTCATCGGCTAATTGGGTATAACGCGCAGCAAGAAGCAAATCCCAGCTAGTTGAAATACTATAACGCGTTGTCAGTTCTATTGAATTACTCCAACCAGAACTCGGTTGGTATTCTTCGCTCCAGTATGCACTCTCACTGGCTCTAAGACCAAAGTAATAGTCAATAACTTCTGAACTTTTCCATGTTGTTTTCAAGGCTAAATCAAAGCGCCAATCAGTAACCGCAAGTGAGTAAGTCCAACTTACATCCACTTCCTGACCATTATGTACATTTAATAAGTCATGAGCAGCAGCAATTTTTAATATACCTAATTTGCCATACCAGAAAAGTTCTACCCCACCATATACGGTGAAGTTTCTACTTTCAAGTTCATTTAAAACAGGAGGTTGGCTAACATCCTGAGTTCCAAAACTACCTATGGGTGGTAAGTCTTCTGTGGTATCGAAATTTACTGATTGGGGTAGGAAAATATTTGCAGGATCCCAACGATAGAAATAGGCTCGTTCATCACTATAACTTGTGGCTAGGTTTATGGTGAAATTTTCTTGTTCGGTTAGTGTATAACCGAAATTAAAATTATCGAAAAACCAATTTTCACCATAGTAAGCTATTGATGGTATTACATAAAGAGGTATGTCGTCGTAGCTCATTAACGGGTTTGTTTTGTTACCATAGCCAAAAGCTACACTGATATCCCATTCGCCCACAGCAATACAATCACCTTCACTTTGACAAGGTTCATCTGCCATTGCTGGTGCAACTGCTAGGAAAAAGATAATTAAAACAACAAAAATTCGATACATTAAAAACAAACGACCTATTTATATCAAAAATAAAACAGCTAATGAGTGCGACTTTATCATTAAATTAAGGTCGGAAATATTGCTTTAAATAAATTGATACAAACTGATACTTATGAGTGCCGAGTGTGAATAGTGTTACCTAGGATGTTATTTTGTGGTATCACTATGTTTTTAATGGTTATAAATTCTCTTTTGATAAGTTTGTTTTTGCTATCGCCTCTTGGCGTTGGTAACCCATTTCAATCAATTGTGCATTAACGCAATCAGATACAAATTGTTGCTTTTCAATCGAGTCAATTTGTTCTTCGCTGGCCATTTTAGTACACGCATCAGTGAGCGATATTAAGGTTTCTTTTGGTGCTTCAGCGTTATTGGCAAAAGCTATCGGACTCAAAAGTGTGCCAGTCAAAATAGTGATTATTATAGATAGTTTTTTCATGGATTGACCTTTATAGATTGACCTTTATCGATTGACCTTTGCAGGTTGTCCTTTATGGGAACTTATTATTAATGATTAATTTTTCAAACTTGTTCTGTTTAATCTTTTCGCTTGTTAATTGAGCAACTGATTAGTCAAAAGAAAACGAAATTAGTTCAATTTTTGTTGCACAAACGCTATAGCTGCATCATTTAGGCAGCGTTTAGAAACATAATGTTTAAGCTTTTCAGTGGTTAATAAGAAACCCTGTTCAGTTTCTTTACCGCGAACGATATCAGTCCATTTTAGTAAATGGTCAATATAAGCCGACTTAGAATGGATGCCTTGTTCACTGATGGTTAATGTTACTGGGTTATTGGCAGATTTACTGATGAGTTGTCTCATTAACCACCATGCACGATTGAAACGAACTTGTAGTCCCTCAACAGCGCCAAGACCAATAAAGAAGTATGCAAGGTAAGGCGACACGTCAGTTTGAGTCATTAAAAAGCCAGCTACAATAAAGGCGATAGCTTTTAAATATCGCTTGGGACTGTTATTGATGACGACTGACTGATCAAATGTCTCTGCGAAATGAGATTTATCTAAAATGTATTCTTGAGAAAAGCTGAAACCGATATCAGTTAAGTTATCGGTTTCAGAAGTAGATGGTGTATTGCTAGTTGACATATTGCACTCATAATCGACTTTAATGGCGCAATTATAAGGTTGAAGTGATCGATTTGACTAATTTTTCCTGTAACTCTATTTGCTCTAACTCAGTTAACTGAGCCCCATGCTGGTTAGATAAGGCAAAAACATTATCCGCACGCTCACCCACCGTACTGATTGCTGCAGAGTGAATGTTGAGATCCAGCGTTCTGAAAGCACTCGCAATTTGTCCCATAAATTCATGGGTTTCTAATGCCAATATATGTACTAGAGTTCTATCTGCTTTTTTAGAATGAATAAATTCAATTGTCGGTTTATTGTCAAAGTTTTTAGTGTGTCTTGATGGTCGGTTTTTAGGTGGTGACATATTGTCATCTAATATTTGGCGTAGCTTTTTAGTCACTTGTTTGCGTCTTTGGTCACTAAAAATAGGCTTGCCGTCAAAATCGAGCACTTTAAATGCCTCAACAACATAACCATCTTTGGTTTTAGATATCTGCGCTTGGTTAACCGATATTTTTAGTGTCGACAGGGTGTTAAACAGCGAAATAAACAGCCCAGGTCTATCTTTGGTATAAACGAAGACGTCGCTACAACCTTTTACGCTACTGTCATCAAGTATAATTAATGATGGCGGCTCAGTGACATTTTCTTCTGTAGAGGATAACTGATGTTCAAAGGCTGACTCATGTTCTAAAATGCCCAACGTATATTTAGCTATTTCTGTTGGAATAGCATTACTGAAAAATGACAGCGGTAGGCGTTTCCATAGTCGGTTAACAGCAACGAGTTGCGTTTCATCAGCGTTAATTAATCCTAAAGCTTCTTGTTTATGCTCTCTGACTACCGTTCTTAATTGCAATACATTTTCAAGGCCATTACGTAAAGCTTTACGTGTTGCAAAGTATAAGTCAGTGAGTAAGCTGGCTTTCCAGTCATTCCATAAGTCATCATTTGTCGCTTGAATATCTGCAACCGTTAGACAATACAGTGCATCAAGTTTGGTAATACTCCCTACAGATTTAGCAAAAGTTTTAACCACTTCAGGATCGTGAATATCCATACGTTGAGAGGTGATAGACATTAATAAATGCTGCTCAACTAGCCAACTGATTAACTGTTGCTGGGACGTCTTAAGTCCGTGGAATTTGGCAAATAACTTAGCATCTACTGCGCCTAATTCGCTGTGATCTCCACCGCGGCCTTTAGCAAGATCATGGAATAATGCAGCAAATAAGATGGACTCTTTAGCTTGAAAACGTTCAAAAATATCCGCTGCTAATTTTTGATCGCTTGGGACGGTATCTTGAGTTAATTTATACAAGTTTTTAAGCAGTTTATGAGTATGCTCATCGACTGTATAGGCATGAAATAAATCAAACTGCATTTGACCAACGACTTCACGCCATTGGGGTAAATATGACGCTAAAATACCGTGCTGATGCATTAAGGTTATCGCTAAACCCATGCCATGAGGGTTCTTAAATAAGCTTACAAAAAGTTCGCGACACACCTGGTAATCTTGTAAATCGCCCATCAAACGTCGACGCACTTGTCTAAGCAATCTTAGTGTTTCAGGCGTTATCCCAGTGACTTTCTCATGATGGATAGCAATGTAGTTAAACATAGACATGATTTGTGAACGGTCAATAAATACATCTTGATTTTCAGCATGTATCTGACCGTTGTAAATTTGAAAGTTTTCATTTATTTGAATTATGTCAGGCTTTTTCTGCGGCACGATTTCACGTTCGAAATAGGCCATTAACATCAGGTTAAGTTCGCGAATACGCTTCATGGCTCTGAATAACTGACGCATCATTTTTTCAATAGCGATATTGCCACTATCGCCAAAGCCTTGCAGACGAGCGACTTCTGCTTGATGTTGAAGTAACAACCGGTTTTCAGGTCGGTTAGAGGCTTGGTGCAGTGCAAAGCGCACTCGCCAAATGAAGTTTTGACACTCCATTAATTCGGCATATTCATCATCGGTTAAAAATTTGAGCCGGCGCAAATCTTTAAGGTCATCAATGGAGAAATGTTTTCTTGCTATCCAGGTGATGGTTTGAATATCACGCATACCACCAGGGCTGTTTTTTAAATTTGGCTCAATATTGAATGCGGTGCCTTGAGCTTTATTGTGGCGGCCTTTTTGTTCATCATATTTTGCCACAAAAAATGCTTCGCTTGACCAGACGGTTTCACCATATAGCTTACTAATGACTTGGTGTTGATGGTTTTCGTGGCCGCAAATATGTCTGATTTCAAGTAAGGTAGTAGCAATGGTGACATCTTCACGGCAGGCTAGATACGTGTCATCTAAACGCCTGACAGCATGGCCCAAATCTAAGCCTAAATCCCATAATTGGGTTAAAAAATCACTTAGCGTGCTGGCATCAGTCGCAGATAAATCGTCATCGTGAATAATACAAATATCTATGTCTGAAAAAGGGTGAAGCGTTTTGCGACCGTAGCCACCGACAGCATTGAGGGAGATAGTGTCGGTTTCGAATTGAAAGGCTTGCCAAAGGTGGTTTAGTAATATGTCGAAAAACTGCGCTCGGTGCTGCAGAATTTCTGCGATAGAACAACTGCTGATTTGTTGTTCTAACCAGGTATCAAACTCAGTAATGGCTTGTTTAAGCTCTACAATACTCATTTCTGGCTGTAAAATCGGATAAGCTGGTTGCAAAGACATATTACTCCTTATTGTTTTGCCCACAAACAGGGTATTCGATCTGGTTTATTAACTCAAACGAACCGATAAAATGAATAAGAATAAGTTAATTCTTTTAAATAGTTAAATGAGAAAAAATTATTTATGCGTAGTAAAAGAAGTCGACTGGACCAATTCATTGCTCAGAAATTACAGGTTTCTAAAAAAGCAGTTAGGTTGCTATTGCTTGAAAATAGGGTGCAAGTCGATGGACAAATCTGTAAAGAGGTTGATAAGCAGATTAATGAATTTAGCCAAATCCTATTAGATGGAAATGGCTTACAACAACATTCTCGCCAGTACTACATGCTTAACAAACCGACAGGGGTTGTCAGTGCAACTAAAGATGATATTCATCCGACGGCATTATCTTTACTTGATGGCATCGATTTTGAGCTAATGCATATCGCTGGACGTTTAGATTTAAATTCGACAGGGTTATTATTAATCACCAATGACAGTCAATGGTCGCAAGCGCTAATGGCGCCTGAAACCAAGGTTGATAAACAATACCTTGTCACGCTTGCTAATCCAATTGACGATTCCTATATCAGTGCCTTTAGTGACGGAATGTATTTTGGTTATGAAGACATCACCACTAAACCTGCAAAGCTTGAGGTTGTGTCGGAATTTCAAGCAAGGGTGACTCTGCAAGAAGGTAAATATCATCAAATAAAACGAATGTTTGGTCGATTTAGAAACCCTGTGGTTGCACTTCATCGAGAATCCATTGGTAACATTTTGTTAGATAACGCCTTGAAACAGGGCGAGTATCGGCCTTTAGACGAGGTTGAGGTGCACGTCACAGAAAGCTTAATTGAAACTTAATTGTTTGGGGGCGGATCAATAAATCTTTACATTGTTCATGATATGTTTTGATGAATGTATCTTTTTAGGTTATCTAATGGACATAAAAGCGCTAAAAGAAATCAGTGAATTAGACATATTCAGTTTAATGGTGTTTAAACTTATTTACGAAACTGGATTTGCTAACCTTGCTGCTAGACAGCTAAACGTCTCAGCTCCTAAAATTAGTCGTTGCTTAACAACATTAAGGTTAACTTTTGATGATGAATTATTTTACCGGCGTCAGCAGGGGCTAAAACCCACCGCATTAGCTGAACATTTATACCTACCAATTTGCGATTTTTGTGAGTCGGCAATGAATATTGAACGAATTGCCTGCGAGGGCAACAATACCAACTCGTCAAAAGTACTCAATATCGCCGTAACGCCAATCATTATGACTTCTTTGTCAATGAGCTTAGGTCGTGAAGAGATCATGGAGCAATTGGGTAAAGTTAGAATCCATATGTGGGATGAAAATACGGAAGAGCAAATTCATCAAGGTGATATTGATTTAGGCATCAACTTTGGTCCTGCTGCCATTTCAGAACTAGAGTCTGAAGTCATTGGAACATCACTATCGACTTCAATCATAGCGAGACGAAATCACTCTATTTGGGATAGCAGTCATATTAGTCTAGATAATGTCGCTAACCATCATTTTTTAATTCTCGAAGGTAAGGGGTTTAATGATAAATTGGATCCATTTCAGATATTTTGCCGTCAGCTCGGAGTAGAGCTACCAAACGTTAGTAGAGTAAAGTCTATCGAAGAGTGGTTTTGTCACTTACTGACAATGAGAAGTATCAGCTTTATGAGTACAGCTGAGTCTAATGCGTTAGTAAACTTTACCGACCTTCGCGTGGAGAAATTACCTGCGTATGAAAGGCAAAAGCTGGTAGGTAACAGCCTTATACCTGAGTACAATTTGATTGAAAGAGGTTTGCCGTACAGACGTTATTGTGAAACAAGTCGCAAAATAATCCTCGATTCAGTTCTTGAGTTAGTTGTCCAATAATCAAGACATTCATCTTTAGTTAGACATTTAAAACGAAGAACTTAGTTCTTCGTTTTTTTTGGTTTTCATCTTTTTTGATGTTCTTTTTAGCGCTGAAAAACTGTAAAAGTCAGCCACCGCTTTCAATTAGTAATGTTCTTAAGACGGTTTTATTCTGTTTTGGATATGATCTAAATCAATGTTTTTTGAATGTATCACATTGATAGTAATCTGGATTTTAGATATAGAAATTACCAAAATCGAATTGTAAAATTTTGTAGTAAGCATCTTTCAATTCTAGTCACAAATGCAATACAAGAATAATACATCTAAAGAGGTATCTTTTATATTTAGGTTACTGCTAAAGCAGAATCAAATACCTAAAAATAAAGGGATACGATAATGAGAACATATAAAAAGTCGATACTCGCGGTTGCCTTAATGGCAGCTATCGGGTTAACCGGGTGTAGTGATGGTGATGATGGGCAAGATGGCGCACCTGGAGAACCAGGTGCCCCTGGCGAACCTGGTACATCTATAGGTAATGTTGTTGATACAGTTGATGTTGCAGCAGATTTCACGCTGACGTTAGCGCCTGAAGATATTGTGGTGGTAGGTAGTGATGAATTTGCCGTCAAATTTACAGTAACGGGCAAGAATGCTAAAGGTCAAACGCTTCCATTTACAGGTTTAGAAAAAGTTGGTTTTTATGTATTGAACCAAGCAGCTAATACCACAGACACTGGCGCGCCAGTATTGTGGGAAAATAATGCAATGGCTAACGATGCTGGCTATTACATGTATTGTACTCCTGAGGGCTCAACCACATCTTGGGGCAGCGTAGTTGATGCTTGTACGTTAGTTGAAGATGAAGCAATTCCTGGCACTTATACAGGTACTTGGGAGCATGATGGTGCAGCCCCAATCGTACTTGCTGATGGCGATGCTAATAATCTTTATCGTGTGATGGTTCGTTCGTATGATGTGCTAGACAGTTCAGGCGCAGATGTCTCAGATAAGTTACTTTCCACACCGATTGACTTCATTCCTGCAACTGGTGCATTAGCTATTTCTGTTAAGGATTCAGTATCAAATGAAGCGTGTATCAAATGTCATAGTCAATTAGACGGCTACGCAGATACAGATACGCGCATTGCAAACATCGGCGCACATCATAACTATCAAAAAGTAGAAAATTGTGTTGCTTGTCATAACCCTGCTATCGCTGGCGGTGAAGATGATCCAGCGGTTGGTTGGAATGCCAACTGGAATACAATGATCCACACACTTCATGCGGGTCATCATCTCGATCTTGAAGGTGAAGCTGAAGAAATGTTTGGTGAAGTTGGTTTCCCTGCTGAGCTAAATGAATGTACAACATGTCACGATAGCGGCACACAATGGAATGACAATGTATACGCTGAAGCTTGTGTGTCTTGTCATACCGATGTTGACTTCGAAACTGGCGATAATCACCGCGGTATCGTGCCAGAAAGTGATGCATCGTGTTCAGGTTGTCATGGCGCTGGTAGTTTGAGCCCAGTTGAAGCTCACGCAGTGGGTGCTCGTGGAACGTTAAAAGACGGTGTTGTATTTGATGTTATGTCTGCTGAAGTTGCAGCTGATCAATTAACTGTTGTTGTCGACGTAAAGATCAATGGCGAAACACCTGCAGATGGTACCGTTTTAGCCGATTATTTAGCTGCTGAAGGCTATGCTCATGCAATTATGATGGGTACTTTAGATGAAAATGGTGATTATGTTCGTGGTTTAAGCCTTGATACTAGTTCAGGTTTATTTGTTACTACTGGCGGTAAACTCACTTTATCTCAAGCTATTGATGCCAACTCTCTTGACGGAAAAACCTTATCAGTAAGTTCTGAGTTCAACATGTGTGGTGACATTGAGTCAGGTATGGTCATTGATAGAACGACTTTAGGCACAGATGAAGAGTGTGAAATCGCTATTCCAGCTAATATCGTGACTAAGTTCTTCATGTTTGACGATGTTGCAGCTGTCGGTGTTGAAACAGAAGAAAATTTACGCTTTGTGCCTTCTTCACTTGAAAACTTCACCATGCCAACACAAGCGATGAATGATCGCACTAGTGCTGATGAAGCTAAGTGTAATGCTTGTCATGACAACATGTCTCACATTAAAGCCCCTCGCCATGGTGTGACTGACTTTACTCAGTGTGCAGATTGTCACAACAATAACTATCCAGGTTCGTATCATGCCGATGTTTATAAGCAAGCTGGTACTGACGAAGATGGCGAACCTACATTTGAACTAATTGAAGGTTTAGAGTACTACAACCGTGATTTAGCAACTGTAGCTCACCGTTTCCATAGTGGTATGTTTGCGGGTAGCACAGGCGGCGGTATCTACTTAGGTGAAGATGGTGAAACTTGGGTTAATTACCCTGCATCTAAAACTGACTGTCAAGCTTGTCATAAAGATGTCGATTCAAACGGTGATGACATGACCTTCTTTGCTGGTGACGGTGAATTAACGTCTGGACGCACTGCAATCGCTGAAAGTAATGATTACGGAGCTACTGTTAATTACATTTCTCCAGTAACAGAAGCTTGTCGTACTTGTCATGCTCACTCAGGTGCAGCAGCGTTAGCTCACTTTAAGAGTAATGGCGCGACAGTTTATGAAGATGGCGTTGAATCTGCCGCTGATGTACCAGTTGAGTCTTGTTCTACTTGTCACGCTGAAGGTAAAACTTACGGTGTTGATGTAATGCATTCTGGTGCAGCTCACTAGTCTTAAATGTTAAGTTGTAAAGTGAACATTTTTCTGTAGTCCTGCAAGATGCAGATAAATGTAAAAGGAGCCTTCTGGGCTCCTTTTTCTTTTGCTAAAACGATCATTAGTCAGTTCATTGCAGCATCGTTTAACTAATGTTTGATAATGTGAACTTGAGCAATTATTCATCATTACAAGCTGACTTTACAAAGGCGTTTATTCATACAAAACCCCTTTAATTGTGAGTCAAGACAACCATTGTTTATAAATGTGACTTAAGCCCAACTGACGAGAAGTGATTATTTTCAGATTGTGAAGAGCACGCGTATTGTATTTTGTCAGTTGAATGTTTTAGGTCTGATACCAATTATTATTCACTCGAAATCATTCAGTTATTTGTATTTAAAGAGTTTTATATGTGTCAATTTCATATTGGCAATTAAAGCTGAGTTACGATTGTCCTGTAAAAATTGCTAATCATGGTCTTCTACTGCCAATTTGTCTGTTTTCGTTTGCTTCCTTACAATGCGCCGCAGTTTAATTAACTTATCTTAATGTTTGTGTTTATAGCGGGCTTTTATACCGATTTGCCCACCAAGGACCCCTACATTAAAACCTGCCCATACTCAGTGAGTATCATTTAGGAGCAAGCCATGTCGACACCGTTACCAGTATCTCAACCATTAGCTAACCCAGCACCTTTAGGTTTAATGGGATTTGGTATGACCACCATATTATTGAACATTCACAATGCGGGCTTTTTTCCGATTGATGCAATGATCCTTGCTATGGGGATATTTTATGGCGGTATTGGTCAAGTGATTGTTGGCATGATGTGTTTCAAGCGTGGTGACACATTTGGCACCACTGCATTTACTTCTTATGGTTTATTCTGGTTAACGTTAGTGGGCTTGTTAGTTATGCCTGAAATGGGCATTTCACAAGCAAGTCCTGCAAGCTTTATGGGGTGGTATTTAGGTTTGTGGGGCGTATTTACTGCGTTTATGTTCGTCGGTTCATTGCGTTACCCTCGTGCTAAGCAGGTGGTATTTGGTTCATTAACAATATTATTTTTCCTACTTGCAGCCCGTGATTTCACCGGTTCAGCACTAATAGGTACGATTGCAGGTTTTGAAGGCATTTTTTGTGGCGCAAGTGCAATTTATTTTGCCATGGCACAAGTATTAAACGCTGAATATGGCCGGGTGATTTTACCTGTTGGTGAGCTAAAGCAAGCTCAAGTTGTCTCTGTAGCAGACACTAACGAGACATTGAAAGCAGCTTAATTACGTTTTAATAGCTCGGTTCATAATAAAAAAGCTGACCTTTGGGTCAGCTTTTTTGTTTGGGTTTAACTCAGTTTATTAGCTTTGCTGCAGACGATACAACCACTTACCGTACAAGAAAATACCCACAGCTGAGATAGTGCCAATAGCAGCAATGATGTACCACGCCATACCGATATTATGTGTGTTATACAATAATGTTGTTAGCTCTTGTGCAGGTTCACCAGTGTACGCGACTAGTGTACTAAAGGCTTCACCTTGAGGAATTGCTGCAACACTTGCTGCATCCATACCTCGTTCGCCTAACAGCTGCAAAGAGAAAATTTCTTTCGATGCATAGATTTCATATAGCTTAGGGCCGAAATAACCTTCCAGTGTCCAGCCTATCCCTTGCGGAAGCATTACAAAGCCTAAATACATGGCTTTTTTGCCCTCAGGGGCGATGTTACCCATAAACTCATTTTTCTTAGGGCTAATCATCATTTCGCCAAAAGAGAAAAGCGCAATGGCCAAAACAATCATCCAAGCTGCATTGGTAGCTCCTATCAATACAAATGCCAAAATACTCAATAAGCAACCACCTAACATAGCGGTGGTAATCCGATATTTCGCAGTAAGCGCAGCCACTAAGAAACAGGTGGTCATGATCATGCCGGCATTGAGGTTAAGCATTCCCTCTGGCATGACTTTTGTGCCTGTATTATCGAGTCCTAACCAAAACTGGAAGAAGCCATTAGAAGTACCTTCAGGGCCAAATAAAGAGGTCACAATCACGCTGGTATCAACCCACTCAGCAATATGAATCGGCAATACATCAAATAGGGCATTAAATAAGAACCAGAAGCCAGCAAACACTAACATGTAGTAAATGACCACAGGTTTTTTAAGTTCGTGTAAAGCATCACGCCACAGTGCTTCTTGTTTAATTTCGCCGCTTTTAATTTTGCGGTTGCGTTCAAGTCTTTCTTCTTTACCTGGCTCTTTATAAGCCAATAAAAACAAGAAATTGAATGAAATTATCGCTGCACAGGCATAAAACACGTTATCCCAGGATAGCTGGCGCATATGTACAGCGACTAACGGACCAAGGAAACCACCAATATTGACCACTTGATAAAATATCCCCCAAGCCATTGATGTATTCTGTCGTCCTGTAGATAAGACTAAGGTACCTTGAATACCTGGCTTAAATACCCCGGTACCCGCAGCGAGCAAAATTGCCCCTATCAAAAAACCATAAAAACTTGGAAACATAGCCATCACTAGATAGCCCATAATTTTGATTATGGTGGAAGCAAAGATGGTTTCTTTATAGCCGACGCGGTCAGAAATACCGCCGGTAAACACGGGAATGAAGGTTTGCATCATTGCCCATATCGCAATAATGACACCATAGTCGCTTAGGCTAATCCCTAAACCACCTTCAGAAACTGGTGTTTTAGCGTATAACCCCGCACTGGCTTTAACGCCATAGTAAGCGATACGCTCAACCAGCTCCATGCCGCCCACTATCCAAAATATATAGCTCAAGCTGGCAATGGACGCCCACATGCCTAGCTGCTTTACTTCACTTAGGTCGTTACCCGAGTGTGAACTTTCACTCATATGTCACCCTTTATTATGATTATTATTAACATAGGTCGGCTGACACTTTACCTAATTTGTGAGGATTTACCAAAGGAACGGTTACAGAAAGTTAGACTAGTTGTGATATTGGGCTGTTTGGCAAACAAAATGAATAGAAATTAGCCTGTTCATTTAACAACGAATGAATGTAAAAATTCGTTACTCGCTCTATTGAAAGTAACCACAAAAGAGGTGGTATCACAGTCATCAAGGTGATGAGTGGCCAGTTAATCTTTAAGTAACGAATCAGATGTTTATACCCAACTAAGCTTGTTCATTTTGATAATGAGTGAGAGGACATTCTAAAGGGATATTTTAAATGGTTATTATTGTTAAAGGGAGAGGTGAACTTCAACGTTTAGCAAAAGTCGTCATCGTTGAATGAATAAAACTATTTGATGACATGGTAAGAGAATCACTCTCTCAACATGTCATCATTTATCATAAAATAGTTAGTTAAACGGCTAGTTAAATGGCCAACTTTGCTCGCCATCTACTTCTACAGTATCTAAATCTAGCCCATAACAATATCCATCAGCTTCAAAAACAAATACTTGTTCTGGTACTGCAGGATAACCAGCATCGTTAACTTGTTGCTTAGCTTTATCAGTGACAGTGAGCCCCCATAATTGGTAAAGGGGAAGGTAATTGAGTTTTGTTGCATGACTCATTGCAATGGCCAAGAAATCATTTTGGCTCATTGCATCAGCTTCTTCATTGGTATAATTATTAAAACCAATATTGGCCTTGATAGCATTCCAATTGTCAGCATTGCCTTTATTAGCATTAAACTCATTTAAGATGATGTGCAAACGTGGAACAAGATGCCAGCCATTACTTAGCGCGCCTTGATCTTGAGCCATAGCATACATTTGAACCATGATAGACATCCCCTGGTTCCATGCCGTGAAATTAGCACTTTGCATATAAGCGAAAGGATCCGCCTCTTTTTTGCTTTGTTGCAGTAGTGCAAATTCATTTTCTATTGGCAGATTTTGACAATTAGGTAGCTCACCATGCTCAAGGTAGTTCATATATTTTGTGTAATATGAATATGGATTAGTAGAGGCGTGACTATCGAAATCATCAAACCTCAGTCGCTTATTTTCAAGGCCATGACCAAGTTCGTGAATATCTCCATGCCCTAAAGGGTTAAAAGACCAAAATGCATCATATGGGTTTCCGGAACAACCAGAACCACAGGTCGCTTGATCGGCATTCATATGTTTCACTATATCTAACTCAACCACCTCAATATTATGTGCAGTGGCAAAGTTGCTTATTTCGTCCACCGTATTGATATTAGGGCCTTGGAATCCAGCTAAAATATGAGGATAGTTGTGTAAATTACTATTCATAGCTTGCGCCATGGTATCGGCAGTTGACCAGCGAGGGTATTGTTCCATGGTTTGCTGCATTTTTGCTGTTTGAGAATGCACTTCAAAATGCGGGCTAGCAATTTCCGCCCAGTCAAAATTTGCGCTGGCAAGATCTGCTGCAAACTTGACTGCATCATCGCCTTCTCGCCAGTAAGGGTGTTGTCCTACTTGTTCAAAGTCTAATAATACTGGTAAGTCATTTTGATCAAATTTAACTTGAATTGGGCCGCCATAAGCTGAAGAGAGAGTTAAGGTTTCTCCCGCTTCAATTTCAATATGTTGAGATTGTAAATACTTAGGGCGGTTATAACTACTAGCATCAAATTCTTTGGTTGAACCTGAACGCTGGGTGTTAATAAATACCCATGCTTTTACTGCGCTTTGGTCATTACGAGTCACAGTAAATGCTTGTCCTGGGATGGCGTAGACACCGGCTGAACGGAAGTTTTTCTTACTGGTTATTGAGACATTCTTATCAACTAGGTTGATATGGGAAAAATCTGTTCGGCTAAAGTTGCCTAGCGATTGAGGCGTAAGACTTATAGGTCGCTGATAAGCCATGGTATGGTCGGCAAAATACGCTTTGGCAAATAACATATTATCAAGGGTGGTTACGTCCATTGGATAATTGATGCCATCGCGGAATAAATCACCGAGCACGATGAGAGATTTATACACAATAAATTGACCATCATGCGTAAAGATATTTTCTTTACTGGTATCAAGCGCATTTATCCGGCTTTTGATGGTTTGTAAACTCGGCTTATATTCATCGTCATACAATTGAGCGCAATCATCAGCACATGTTGAAAAGTTAAAAGGCAGAGTATTGTTTTTAAATGCATTTACCCAGCGATATTCATCAACAAATGCTGGAAATTGCTCAAGCATTTCAGAAGCTGACGCCCACAGTGCTTTATCATCTGCAAAATAATTACCAGGGCCTCCAATTGATTGCATAGCAAAGTTCATATGTCCCAACACAATAGGGGTTTGTGCTGAGCTATTCCAAGAGTGCTGGTGGGTATATAACGTCGGGATGCTCTGTGTACTGGCGACCGACAGACCAAAGCTTAGTTGCTCATCGGTGAGCATAGCGTCAGAGGCAACCACAACTAAATCTACTTCAGAAAAACATTGGCTTATTTGCTCATTGCTAAAGCTAGTGTCTGAGCATGATGAAAACGAAACATTGGGATAATGTGTGCTAAACCAGGTTTGAACGTTATTGCTGTGGTTCTCAGTCAAACTAAATGTAGCAACATTAAAGGCTGATTCACTTGATAGCGTTTGTTTAACTTGCCAACTTAGTAACCGTTGGAAGCTATTTTCAAAGTCTGTAAATTGACCCGCATTGAATTTTGAAAAAATATTGGTACCAAATGCAGCGTGTCGCACAGTATCTTGCTCAGTTGCAGCGGCTAAGATGCGTCCTTGATTGCCTCGAATTAACTCGTATGTAGGCGCCGAAGGAAAGCCATGAATCGCATCATTAATGATGATCATTTGAGAGTTTTTACCAGGCGAATAATCAATAGTGTCACTAGCATAAACCGTACTTAAGAATTGCCTCTGCTGTTCTTGAGCATCAATAATAACCTGTTCAGTTCGTTCTATTAATGACTGAGTGAATTGCTCTGTTTTACTTGATGAAAGTAAATCTGAAGCATCCCCTGATTTCAGTGCGGCGCTTATGCGATCGTTTAACGTAACCGTGATGTTGATATTAGCAGTTAGGTTGTTACTGTCAGTGACAGTGAAACTTAATTCTATCGTTTCATTTTGCTGTAGTTGTTGCCCATCAATGGTGACTGTCTGGGTTTCAGCCCCGCTAAGGTTGACGTTTTCTCCAGCAGTTTGTTGCCATAGGTATGTTGCCGTAGCATTAGCATCAATAGACACTAGCGCAGTTACCTCAATCAATTCATCATTCCA
The DNA here is from genome assembly GCF_041468785.1 of Shewanella sp. 10N.286.52.E4. NCBI lineage: Bacteria > Pseudomonadati > Pseudomonadota > Gammaproteobacteria > Alteromonadales > Shewanellaceae > Shewanella > Shewanella sp. 10N.286.52.E4. Next base: position 301,258 of record NZ_JBFRJJ010000022.1, on the reverse strand, counting down.
CGAAGTGATCGAAGAAATTGTTTCAATGCTAGGTGCTGTTGGTTCTGGTGTAGGAGGTTCGGTCGTTGGCGGCTCTGTAGTCGGGGGCTCAGTTGTAGGGGGGTCAATTGGCAAGTCCTCTGAAGAATCTCCTCCACAAGCGGTGGTTAATACAAGTATGGTAAATAAACTTATCAGCTGTAATTTCTGTTTCATTTTTTACTTCTTATTATTATTTTGTATTGATATTTTACTGATTATGGCGCTTTGTTACGTCGCTGTAAACGCGGCAATTTGGGTGAATGTGATACACTTTGTAACGGGCTATAGGTGGTTGGAAGGGGTAGGCAAAAGCGATTGAAAATACCAACGTGTAGCCAGTTGATATTGCTGTTCAGTTAACGTTGAAGGTAAATTCTGCTCAATGCGAGCAGGGCGTGTAGATTGGAGGTGATTATATTTAGCCTGAATAAAAACGTAATAATTTCTAACACCTTTATATAGAACCCAAAAAAGCAAAACCGAAGTTTTGCTTTAATAAATATTTATTATGTACACAAGTGGTTTTTGACTCTTAGGTCTAGGTCAACTTCTAACCACAACATTTCTTATATTTTTTACCGCTGCCACAGGTGCATGGGTCATTACGGTTAATCTTAGCTTCCGCTGTAACCGCTGTGGGTTTATTTAATATACCTTCCAATTGCAAGATATCTTCCGCGACATCAGAGTTAACAGTTATGTTTGCAAGTAATTTACGTTGCTCAACCATTTGCTGAACTTCTTGCATGCGGGCTTCTGTTTGCACGCTTAATACTAACGGGTTTGCTTCAGTGCCTATTTTGGCTTGGCGCTTGGTATTGTAGCCACTTTGACCGTAAGCAGGTTTTGGCGTTTGACGGCCTTTAAAGAAAAATTTATCTGACATAATTGTACCTGCCCATCATTTAATATTAAGAGATTAAAACGGTTTTAATAACGGCAGTCATGCTTGTTTATAGCAACACCAGTCATACCATTAGTGAAAAATCTAACTAGAGGCGAAGCTTATACAGGAATTAGGTGCATTTGACTAATTAAATGGCGAATAAATGCTGAATATTAGGTATCTGTGCTGAAATTGCGACGATTGATTTCAGATGCCGGTGATTGGTGTGGACGATTGATGATTTCGAAGTTGCTCATTTTATAATTAAATTCAATTGATAGTTAAATTCAATTGATAGTGAGTTTCTATTGATAGTTTACTTCGACGGTATACGACAAGGTTTGATGGCCACTGGCTTGCTCGTGTAATACATCGACCTTTCCACCGACTTCGATCATGGTGCTTTGCTGGGTTAATTGAAATGTTTGTTGCTGACTACCGTTAGGTAAAATAGGCGTAAATAAAATATCATCGCCGCTGTTAGCATAAACAATCACTTCAACATTGGATTGTTCATTACCAGTGAGCATGAACTGACCCAGTTGATTATCAGAAGCAATACAACCATTACCTTGTCTCTGATGCTGGTCTAACTGACAATACACGCTCATTTGATTGGTAATATTACCTAAATTTAGTTCTTGAGTTTGTTCTATGGCGACAGGCGCAACGAGGGTGAAATTTGCTTGGGCAATGGCTGTTGCGAGCATAAAAAGTGACATCAGCAATTCCCTATTAGTGATTTTAATTTAATTCATCATATAGAGTGTAATAGCTGGTGGATTTATAAACAGTGTTATTGATTGATTATTACTATCTGGCAATCGTTTGTGTGGGAAAGGTCACATATTCACCAGGCGCTAAGGTTACGGTTTCTGATTGTAATTGGTTATTAATTTCTATTTGGTACTCGCCAGGTATTAGTTGCTCAAAAATAAATACCCCATCATATTCCACCCGAGCATGATACTTTGTTTTATCGGCATGAATTAGGGTGACAGAGACACCTTTAGCGGCAACGTCGTTTTCATAATAAACCTCCCCATCAAGTTCAGCGGTAAATAGAACAGGAAATAGTACTTCGGCCACATTACCTGGGTGCGCTTCAATCATCAAAATACTATTGAGTGGTAATAGAAAAGGGTCAGGCAGTGAGCGCTCATTGAGAACTAATTTATGGGGTCTTGAGGTTTGAATATGAGTAATTAATAATTGACCGTTATCGTCAGTTTCATTATCTGAGTTGGTGTGACCAGAAAACCTTAATCCTGCCATCGGTAATTCATTGTCATCAAATTGGCCATTATTGTTGTCGTCTTGAAAAGCGACAATTTTAACACTGCCAGTGTTTAAATGACTGACTCGATCTAGCAACCAAGTATTATCTGCCGAAATAAATAACGCTGAACTGCTCCATTTAAATTGCGCAAACCAATCACCTTCAGAGTCATTTTCTACGGTCAGTCTTAAGGTGCTAGAATCGAGGAAATAGGATAGTGAGTTTCTGAACGTGACTTCGGCCTCTGCTAAAGGTTGATAGCGCACTTCAAACTGGTAGTTACTTCTATCTGAAAAGGAAGTGCTCACATTAGAGACTAACTGAGTTAGCTCTGTAGTTGGCAATAAGGCGATATCTGCGTAGCTACGCAAGTACCAGTCATCAACCCGTCCCGAAAGAGCCAATCTATTGGCCCACTTTTCATTTTCGGCACTATTTTGCCAGCTGAGTTCATTGCTTAAGGATAGATGCTGCAACTGCCCTGCAATCGTCGTTGCAAGATAGAGGCTATCATTAGCAACATTTTGGTCCTGCCAACGGCCATTGACTCCCCAGCTCATATTGGTGTCGCTGATGTTGCCACTGAGGTTTATATTCGCGCGTTGTTTTAGGCGATTATTTTCATTGTCCCAAGACTCAAAATTATCATACTGTGCCCATTCCGCCTGCCAATCCACCAAACTATTACTGCCTTGGGCGATAATATTGGCAGCCGATCCTGTATCGTTTCCAGTTAGATTAATTTGCCAGACACTGTTATCAGTCAGAAAATTTACAGAGACTGTAGGACTAAACAGCCACTTATCTTGTGATATTTGTTGTTCAATTATTGCCACACCAGCACTGAAGTTATCAGTCACAGCCCAGTTTGCGCTGGCATAGACTTGTTGAAGATCATCTTGTTCTCGCTGCATGACACCGAAATTCATCCCGAAACTATTAGCTTGCATTTGAGAAGGGTCTAATAACTTACTGAAAGATTCTGTACGGGTTTCACCATTGGGACCAAAGAAGCGCAGTTGATATTGATTTAAACCAATATAGTAAGGCACTTGTTCAAATCGGTATTGGCCATTATCTGTCACTCTTTGAACTGAGATTAATCCACCATTTCGATACAGTTCAACATCCCAGCCAGGTTCAAGTTCACCATCGACAACAAGGTAACGAATATCATCGATAAAGCTATCTCCCGCATTGATAATAACTCCATCGCCGGAGCTCGCACTGGAAACTAGCGCTAAATTATGGGAATCAATACTGCCTAAACGATAGTAATTAACCCAAGTATCGGCCATTTCTTTCTCGATATAGGCGTTGAGGGATTCACCATATTCTGACCACGAATACCCTGCATATGCACTATGACCGAGGATATCGGTTCTAGCTTGTATAAAGCCATCAAAACGGACTCTATCAGTGTCAGTTTGTTTGCGTTGAGAAACGCCTAAATCTGCATGCACGGCTAAATCGCCGATATTGGCATAACCCGTATCAATATGGCGTTGGTTAATTGGAACGTTGGCTTTTTTCTGATCATTGAATTGCTGAAACCGCTTTTGACGGGCGATTAACTGGCTCAACGGAATCAAGCTATTTTCGGTGATATTGATCAGTTGCCTTGCATTATCAAATGTAATTTCAAGCCCCAACATTTGTTTTACGACTGAAAGTTCCAAGTACATATCCCAGTCATCTTTGAATACTGAACTTGGGCTATGATTACACTGACTATTTTGCGTGGTATAACGCATTAAACCTTGGCTTACATCAATACTGTTATCGGATGATAAGTACCAGCCTGTCAGCGTGAGAGGCGCTATTTCAACTTGTAATGGCAGCATTAAGTTGTCTGCAAGAAACTGCATGGGTAAATAGATTACGCCGTTATCGTGATAAATAAACATCTCATCACTTAGCCGTTCAGAACCATAGTTAAATTGGGTAACAAGAAACTGCTCTTCATTGGTTGTTGATTCAATGTAAGTGCGGTTAATAATATTTGAGCAGGTTTCAAACGAGTTAGTTTCAGCGATGTTGGTGCTAGATTTCACTTCAGTGGTGATGTCTTTGGGAGCCACTTTATCTACTATGGGATGCGTCGGTGCTGATAGGGTGAGAATATTGGGCTCTTGAGCAACATGGTGCTTTTTATTGGAAATTGATTCAGTTATCACTTCAAGAGTTGATTGAGATGATATCTGTGGTTTGGCTTGAGCCTTTTCTATGAAAGGTGCAGCCACAGGTGTAGTTACAGACTTTTGCTTAGAGCTAGAGTTAACGGAACTGATTTTTTGTTGCGGTAAATTTGATTCAGTCTGAGTTTTAATGATTGTTTTGGGAATCTCTGACTTACGAAAAATATGACTTGAAGAGCTCTTTGGTACAACTTCTTTAACTGTTTCATTTATATGCGCAGTTTGATTTGGCAAGGCTGCACTGGCTAAATCAGGTGTTGGTGGATGCTCACTGGCGGTATCGTGAATATAGGCAGTATCGCGAATATAAAGAGTATTTTGCTGTGCAGGGATACTTTTTAATGTGGCTAGAAAAGTGTCAGAATCAGTTTTCCAGGGCATTGATGACTCAAGCCCTGGGTTCACCAGTTCGATATAAAGTAGCAGTATGACTATGGCAAAGGTGTACTTTAGTAATCGATTTACATGCTGTAATAGCATTTGTTCTAGTTAATTCTCTATCTATATGATGCCTTTAAAGTACTAGAGCGTTATTTTCTGTTCGATAGTTTGTGGCTTAAATAATCCGTCATTTTCAACGTATTTAATGACTAAATCAGTGCCAGGTTTAATCTTGTTATTAAGGGTAACCGCAAACGCCCGATGGGTCATTTCAGTATAAATCGCCGCATTTTTTGAGCTACCGATCAATTCATCACTCTTGGCATCAAATACTTCAATATCACCATAACTACTGCGTTCACCTTGGCGGGCAATAGACACAATAAGCTGTTGTTGCCCTTCAGTATCGGATATTTGATGATTAGCGATATTAAGTTGAGCGGTTAATTCGCCTACTCGCATAATGACAGGAATAGCGATGCGTAAGTAAGCTGTCACAGATAAGCTTAAACTATCGGTTTTATCGGTAGTTTGCTCGCTACTGGTAGGCGCGAGGGGAATTTGATGGAAGACAATATAACTGCGATATTCACCCTGTTTAATGTCTTTTGGCGGTCTCACTGCCAGTCTCACCCGCGTGCCTTGTTCAGGTGTTAAGCTCACTCTTCTTGGGGAATAACGGGTAAAGCTTGCAAGTGATGTGGTGCTCGTTTCAGAGTCTATGATTTCAAATTCACCAGAAGGTAATAACTGTTTGTCTTCAAGATAAATTTCATATCGTGATGTTTGGTTGCTCTTGTTTACTAAAGAAAATACCGCGCTTTTATCTCGTTTGTTATCGAGTTCAACACGGGTAGGTGTCACAAGAAGATTGGCATGTGCGAAAGAGGTGAGATTAATCACAATCGTGATTAGTAATATTATTTTAAGTTTCATGATGTTGCCCAGCTAAATTTACATGCAATAGTCTGCAATTATTATAATTTTTGTCGTTAGCTTACTTCGAGCTTACTTGAATCTAGATTAACGTATTATTTAAAAATTAATATAGCGCTTTATTGTTAAAGATTGAGATTAGATCAAAATCTCGCGGCGATCCATTCTGAATCTACACCGCGAAATTTTACTCACGACTAATCCGTGTTACTCAATAAAGAGGTAATGATGAGATTAGTAAGTAACTGAAAGTGTGTAACTTAATCCGTGGGTTCCAGGAGTTGCTGTAGCCGCAACGATATCTAACGTTCCACCAACATCAACAGCTAAAGTATTACTTGCAACAGTACCAGTTGCACTAGCAAGTGTTGGAGTGAATGTAACACCTGGAACTGAGGTATCTGCGGCTGAAAGAGAAAGGTTAACGGTTCCGTCAGCAGCGGTTACAGTGAAAAGACCTGTATTAGCTGTTGCGCCGCCAGCAACACAAGCTGCACCAGTTACAGCATCTGAATAATCTAAAGCACATTGGCCATCAGCAGCGATAGATACATCACCAAATTCCATTTCTTCAGTTTCAGAAACAGTAATAGGGTACACAAGTTGGAAGTTAGCTGTACCAGTAGCATCTTCTGCACCAGCTTGAGTTGAAAGTAGAAGGGTTGATGCGATAAGTGTAGATAATAGTAATTTATGAGTCATTTTAGTGTTCCAAGGTAATAATTTTATAGTTTTAGTATGCCCGCATTTTTTGTATGGGTTATTGTCTCTTGTAAACAAGGACTTATTTACTTGGGCAAAATAAAAGTAACAGCATTGAAATATTTTGCAACACTATTGTTACACTTGTGACTAGGGATTCTGTTATCGCTAAATCTTATAAGGTATAACGGATTGAGATTAAAGTTTTCTAATTCATTAGTATTAGGTACTGGAAAAATTAATAAGTTACTGAAAATACATGTGATCGCTATCTATAAGATTTAAAGACTCTTATTCTCAATTTTGTTGCTTTAGTAGTAATCAAGGTCAGTACTGGGTTTGTGGCGGGCTGACTGCAGTGATTAATAAGTGTTTGACTGCTTGTTAAATGTACAGCTAGTTTGGTTTGAGTCATAAAGTTAGTCGGGAAAGGCTCGATTGGATCGCTTGCTGATCGTTTCTGTGTTGTTGACCTTTTGTAACACCGATGCAATGATGTCATTCAAATACGAGGGATATTGGTCATTAATAACTGCTAATTTTGAAGCTTTAAGCTATTTGTTGATTATTAATTGGTATTTTTGTGTGTTATTTAATTAACTAACTAATAATAAGAATAATTTTATATGCAATGTGGTTTTATATGATTAAACAAAATCTAATGATAACTTCGAAATTATTGAAGTCTATTTGCATTATTGGTTTGGTTTGTATAACGAAAACGGTTTCAGCTCAAATTTCTATTACTGAAATTCAGCCAATTACTTTTCCGACGGTATTACAAAATAGCGGTAGTAGTACAACTGTTGTGGTTAACTGGAAGGGGGCAATTGGCAACTCTACCAATTCTACCTTGCTTGATAATGACTACTCACAAGGCCGATATTACATTACTTCAGACTCGACAGCCCCTATTGATATCAACTTTATTAGCCTAGCGAACGAACCTCTTATTCAACTTAAAAACTTCAGAGTACGCTATAAAAATGTAACCTACAAAACCTTTCCCATTCTTGGGCTAGAAAACCCAGGGGCTGCTGGAGAATATATTGATATTGGAGCCAAGGTTGTTGCCAATAAGAAATCTAGCCAAGGGGCTAAGTTTTTACAGTACTCCTTAAGTGTTGAAGAGCAATAAACCCTCATCATAAAATAGATGTTTAGGGTTTAGGGTTTAGGGTTTAGGGTTTAGGGTTTAGGTTTTAGGTTTTAGG